>DYOJ01000705.1 GCA_020720705.1 Acetofilamentum sp. | reverse complement strand
TTGATGCTCTACTACCCGAAGCCAACACAATATTTGAAACAGTTACTGGTTGTGTATTGAAATCAAGTTTCATATTTTTCAAAAGCCAAATAGAGGTATGCTTGTTTTGTGCAAACACAGTCCCTGTATATGTTATTAAAACAAATACAGAAAGCAAAGTATGTATTTTTAGCGTTCGGCTCAAAGTTTTAATGTTTTGGCTGTGATATTGGCATTACAAAGATATTTTTTAAAATTTAATTTATTCATGTTCTATTAAAATTATTGATGGTTTATTTAATATTTCTATTGTTTTTGTAATTGTTTGTGTTGAATTATCTGTAAAAGTTATTTCTAAGGTAATTGTGTATGTTCCTGCGTTTGCGTATGTATGTGTCGGATATTGTTCGGTTGATGTTTGGCTGTCGCCGAAGTTCCAAGCAACGGATTGAATGTCGGCGGTGTTTGAAAGTTGAAATGTTGTAAGATAAGTTTGACATAAACCGGAAACTGTAAAATCTACACTTGCCACAATTTCATCGGCTCCGCAATAAGGGTTTGTATTATTTCTTATTTCTCCGTCAATATCGTCTGTAACTTGTAAAATAGGATTGTTTACTTTCAAAAAATCTTGCCCTGTTTGCAGGTGCAAATCGGTAGCGGAAATAAATGAAACGTTTTGAAAAATTGAGTTTTGGTCTTGTCCGGTAGCGGTTTTCCATGCCGAAATTGAGTTATACGTATTGGTTTGATATTGAGCGAAAACCGTACCGGTGGTATAATAACAATTGTAATCGAAATTAATATTATTGCCCGCTAAGGTTTGATTTATTTGTATCATTCTATTCGTACCTTCATTCACAAAAATATTGTTTTGTATTGTGCAATTTTTTGTATTAGTCATTATTGTAAAATTTTGACCTACATACTCGAAACAATTATTGTAATAAGTATTATGTAAAAATTTAACCCCATTGCTATTTTGTAATATATTCCCCATTAATGTATTTGAACTCACAAGCGAAAAAAAGTTATTGCTTATATTTGAATTGTTTAGTCTTATGGCGTTCATTTGAAAAACATTATTGCCCGAAATTTCAAAATGGTTTTTTGAAATAGTGAAATAATTACAATTCATATATTGAGAACCACCAGATTGTGTACTTGTTTGTGTTAAAATAATCCTGTTTCCAATTATTGACACACTATCAGAACCTCGAAAATCAAAACCGTTATCTGTTCCAGTCAAAATGTTTCTAAGAATTGATATTTCTTTTGCACCTGCTGCTATAATAAAAACACCACTTACCGATGCAGTTGAATTGTAATTAAAATTATTATTACTGATTGTTACAAAGTTAGAAGTATCAATCCTAATTCCACCTCCGCCGCCTTCATTAATCAGATTATTCCCCGAAATTTCAATGTTTGTGCAAGATTTTTTCAAATATATATTATCCTGATAATTAAAATCTTGTATTAACTTTTTAAATGTCATGTTTCTAAAATGCAAATGTTGGGCGCCTATTAATTGTATTGTTGCGTTACCAATATCACTTGTTGAATATAAAACCACATCGGTATTCACCCCGGTTGCACTCCGAAAAGTTAT
>DYOJ01000704.1 GCA_020720705.1 Acetofilamentum sp. | reverse complement strand
TGTCCTATAATTAATAAAATATTAAACAGAAATTTACTGATATAAATCAAGTGTTTTCTTTGTTTACTATTTTTTTTGATTTATTTTTGCCCTAAACAGAATGAAATCAAAATTAAATAAGTATGCCAAAGATTGACGATTCAAAGAATCAATTTACAGTCAGGATTGATTCTAAACGCGACAAAATAAACGAATTTATTGAGCGTTACGAAGCCGAAAAAGGCGAGGTATTATTGCAACAAAAAGATGTCTTTTATGCTTTGCTGAAAACAGCATTAAGCGAAAAAACACAATATAACCCGGAACATCTGAAAATGATTGAGAACATGCAAAGCGAGTATTTGGGAATGATGAATGAAATTACGGAAACAAAAGAGATTTTGTCTCAATCGGAAAAACGTGTAATTGAGCAAGCCGAAACAATCACACATCTGCAAAGTCTTGCAGACAAACAAGCGGATTACAAAGCCAAATTATTAGTTGCGGAATCGGAATTGAATACTGAGAAAAAAACAATGTCGGAACAATTAGCCGAATTAAAGCAAAAGTATTTTGCACTCAAATCAAATCCAATGCAATTAACAGGCTTACAACGGCAAATATTAAGCCGATATATTGCAGACGGAAAAACGCAAAAAGCCGTTGCCGGATACAACAAAAACGGAAAATTTGACGGTCTATTTGATGTTTTACATTCCGAAAATGAAACTGAAAACGTCGTAAACCTTGTTAAATGTGTAACGTTTGCAAACATTTGGAACGGAAATATGCCGACAAACATTTTGAGCCGAAAACAAATTGAAACGGCTTTTGATAAATTCAAATCCGAACAAAATGAAACTGCCTAAACCGCTTTTGCACCAGCTTGTAAACATGGTTAAGCCCAAGGTTGCAAATGTTGATGTGCTTGTTACAGACTTGCAGAATACCGAACAAACACAGCACACAGACACATTTGTGTTTGTGATTGATAGCGGTAATATTATAGGTGCAACCATAAATGAAAGCGGCGTAATGTCGCAAGTTCTTTTAAATTCAGAAGCAAAAATGAAACTAATGAAAGTTTCCGAACTGCTTTTGAAACTCCTAAATTTGAGCGACAATGAGTAAATTTACATTCGATACCGAACCCGAAATACAGCAACAACCGGTAACAGACGAAAACGAATTTTTTAACGGTTTTTCCGAGCCTGTTGAAGAATTTGCAATACAGGAACAAGAAGAAATTGAGCCGGAATATTTCGAAGATAATATCACTGCGACAAAAGTAATCACCGAGGCAAAGAAAAAAGCCGCTGAGGAAATCGTAAATATTGGAACATCTTTAATTGATGCGTTATTACAGATGTATTCAGGCACTTACGAATTTGGACGTTACAAACCTCCGAAAGAAAACATAAGAGAAATACAAAGCATTTTAGTAAACATGTTACCCGATAACGGCAAGCAATTTATACCGAATTGGTTGCTCTTAATTGTTGCCTTATTTGCAGGTTACAGCCCGATAATTGTGTCTGTAAAAGAAGATAAGCGTTTTAACGATGCCCGGAAGCAAGCTAAAACCGAAAAACAAGAAAAGGATTATTTTTCTGA
>DYOJ01000703.1 GCA_020720705.1 Acetofilamentum sp. | reverse complement strand
GCTAAGCGGTTTTGTAAGTGTCTGAATATAAAATTATTATTATTCTATTAATAACCGCTAAGCGGCTTATCGGAGTGGTCTCATGTTTTAAGAAATTAAGTAGAAATAAAATAGAAATTCGATTGAACAATAGTCCGTTAATATTTTATGTAAGATATTGATTCATTGTAATTTATAAAAGAAAAATTCTCAAATTAGAGTATGATTGTAACTGATTGGAATTAAGCGATTTGAATCTAATGTCTAACATCTAAAATCTAAAATCTAAAATCTAACGAAGTATTAATTGAAACAAAATAAAAACAATGAATGACTACTTTTTGACTATTATATGACCACAAATGACAAAACATTCAATTGAATAAGTAAAATAACCTGTTTATTATCAAATATTTAAAACAAGATAAACCCTCAGCAATTAACCGAAAATTGTATCGTAGGAATGATGACTTCGGTTATTTTTTGGGGCGAAGTTGTCTCACAGTCGCTCCGGCTTGCCAAAGTTCTGATGCGCGCATCGTTGCCAATTCACTGTCTAAATGTCGGCGATAGTCGGGTGCGCTGAGTTTGTCCAAAACAATTTGTGTCTCTTTACCTGATTTTACACTTTCGTATAAATCTTCAAAAACAGGTTTTACGGCATCTCGAAATTTGGGTAACCAGTCCAATGCGCCGCGTTGTGCGGTTGTGCTGCAATTTGCATACATCCAGTCCATTCCGTTTTCATCAACAAGTCGAATCAAACTTTGGGTAAGTTCTTCAACGGTTTCGTTAAAGGCTTCGCTCGGGCTGTGTCCGTTCTCGCGCAGTACGCTGTATTGCGCCTCCATGATACCGGCTAATGCGCCCATCAATACGCCTCGTTCGCCGGTGAGGTCGCTGTACACTTCTTTTTCAAATGTAGTGGGAAACAAATACCCCGACCCGACTGCAATACCCAGAGCGATAGCACGTTGCTGAGCTTTTCCGGTAAAGTTTTGATAAACGGCATAACTCGAATTAATGCCCGCACCGGCAAGAAAATTTCGCCTTACGCTTGTGCCCGAACCCTTCGGGGCAACCAAAATAACATCAATATCCGCAGGCGGTACTACGTTGGTTTGAGATTTGTAAGTGATTGAAAATCCGTGTGAAAAATACAGAGCTTTTCCAGTGGTAAGATATTTTTTGACCGTCTCCCAAAGTTGGACTTGCGCGGCATCCGAAACCAAATATTGTATGATTGTGCCGCGCTGTAAAGCTTCTTCGATATCGAATAAAGTTTCGCCCGGCACCCAACCATCCGCAATTGCTTTTTCCCAAGTTTTTTCCGATGATTTGCGTTGTCCGATAATTACTCGGATACCGTTATCGCGCAAATTCAATGCTTGCGCCGGACCCTGAACTCCGTAACCGATAACGGCTACAGTCTCATCTGCAAGTACTTCTCTTGCCATTTTTAAAGTAAACTCTTCACGTGTAACCACGTTCTCTTCAATTGTTCCGAAATTTAATTTTGCCATGATAATATTTTTGATTTGTAATTTGAAATTGATAACTGTTCACTGATAACTGATAACTGATAACTGTTCACTGATAACTGATAACTGATAACTG
>DYOJ01000089.1 GCA_020720705.1 Acetofilamentum sp. | reverse complement strand
GAAATTATCATAGGGATATTTTTCTTAATTTTGGAAAATTTTTGAACATGAAGTATTTATCCATCTTGATATTTTTGATACTATCAAACCAACTGATTCATTCTCAGATAAATATCGGAGGAAAGCCCAAAAGTTTCACACTTGAAATCTCAAAACAACTTCCGAAACAGATACAGGTAATCGAAATGCCCGTATTTTCAAAGGACAGTATCAGCAAGCAAGATGAAATTCAAGACATAAAGGGAAACAGTCCTTGGCGATTTGGTGTAAACATAAAAACGGACATCTCTCCAAAAAACAGCGGAACATGGACCAACCTCACAGACGGCGGTCGGCTTTGGCAGTTAAAAATTGTGTCAAAAGGTGCGCAAACCATCAATATTGCTTGTGATAATTTTAAACTACCCAAAGGTGGTTTGTTGTATTTGTACAATCCGGAAAATGAAATGATTTTAGGCGGATTTACGGAAAATAACAATCTGTCTTATCGCACATTTTCGTCCGAACTGTTGCACGGCGACCTTATGATAATAGAGTATTACGAACCTGAAACGGTTGAATTTGAGGCAGATATTCACATTTTTAACGTAACACACGGATATCGCAGTCTAAATTACGAAAAAGGATTCGGTTCGTCGGGCAGTTGTAACATGAATGTTTCTTGCGAAGACGGTTTATCTTGGGAAAACGAAATTCGTTCGGTGTGTATGCTCGTGAGCGGGTCAAACGGTTTTTGTACCGGAGCCTTGGTAAATAATACCGCCGAAGATGAAACCCCGTACCTCCTTACGGCTGACCATTGCTACGAAAATCCGGAATATTTGTTATTTCGATTTAATTGGCAATCGGAAAATTGCCCGAACCCAAGCACCCGACCGTCTTTCAATTCCGTGAACGGCGCAAAAACAATTGCAATGGGTACTGCAAGCGATTTTTGGCTTTTGGAAATGTCACAAATTCCGCCGCCGGAGTACAATGTGTATTATGCCGGTTGGGATATTGCCGAAACAGCCCCCTCTTCGGCTGTCTGCATCCATCACCCTTCGGGCGACATCAAGAAAATCTCATTTGACGACGACCCTTTGCAATCTTCTGATTATCAACCAAGTACATACATGTCCGATTCGCATTGGAAAATCGAAAAATGGGAACGACAAACCACTACCGAAGGTGGTTCGTCAGGCTCTCCGTTGTTCAATCCGGAACATCGGATAGTCGGGCAGTTGCATGGCGGCTGGGCATCCTGCGAAAGCTTCACTTCGGATTATTTCGGAAAATTTGCACTTTCGTGGGACTATTACACTGCTAATGACAAACGACTTCAACCATGGCTCGACCCATTGGGTGCAGGTCTCGAACAACTAAACGGTTTCGACCCGTCTGCGGCACGATTTAACCGAGATTTACGCATCAGTAAAATACTCGCACCTGAGCAGCAACGCGGACATCTGCAAGCCTTGCGACCGGAGTTCTTGATTAGAAACCAAGGCTTTGATACGATTTTCAATGGTACCGTAAAGTTTTTTGACGAAAGCTCATTTTCAGGTGAAATCACATTTTCGGATACTCTTGCGCCTTATGCTACCGCAAGGATTCGCTCCGATTCGGAGTTCTTCCCCCAGCAAGGAACCTATAAATTTACGACTTACACTTCCGAAATTAACGGATTTGAAGACGAAAACAGTACGAATGACAGTATTACAATAATTTACAATGTTTTTGAGCAGATATTTTTAGATGAATTTGAATCTGAAACTCTTTGGGAACTGTCGGGTGAATTTCAGATTGCCGAGCCGAAATCGGAAAATTTTACCAACGCTTTTGTCGGCACACAAATACTCGGAACCGACCTCACAGGTCTGGGAAGTAAACCGGGCGATTATGAATCGGAACTTGATGCCTTCCAATATTTTGCAATATCTCCCCTAATTGACGCATCTGATTTTGAGCAAGTTCAGTTGAGTTACAAAAGCCGTTCGAGTTTTGAAACAAGAGATAGGGATAAGGCTGACGTTCAATTGATGGTAGATACCGATACTATCAGCATTTACAAAAATCCGACCTCAGGTCTGATTGAAACCGATTGGACGGATATTTATCATAACATAGCTGAAATAACTGACAATAAACGATTTAGAATAAAATTTACACTTGGTGCTACCGATATGTATAATCAACTGACGGGTTGGAACATTGACGAATTGTCTGTTTTCGGAATCCGCAAACAAACCTCAAACGCTCCTCGTGCGGAAGCTCGAATGTATCCCAATCCGAACAACGGCAAATTGTATGTCGAACTTTCCAAAAAGCCGCAAAGTATGGGTGAGATAAAAATCAGTGATATTTCCGGTCGTGTCGTGCAAGTTATACCTACGAATCTTCAAGAATTTATTGCACCCGGCAACGTAAATACGTATTTTGTTTTCGAGGCAAACATCTCGCAACTGCCTTCGGGTGTATATTTAGTGAGCGTTATTTTTCCCGAATTTGAATTGACAGAAAAAATCATTATAAACCGATAACTTATTGAAATTTAGCAATTTGAGTCTAATACCTAACGTCTAAATTCTAAAATCTAACGAAGTATTGACATAATCAATGAACAAAAAAATAGTGAAATACAGCGAACTAAAAAAGCAAATTAATATTGATACCCTGAAAGATACGACCGAAAATTTAGCGTATTTAACTCATTATTTGCATAATCAAAAAAATGGTATTTCGCAACATTATCAACCGCAAGCCGAAGAATATTTTAAAAATGTTGTCAATGAACCATTGCAACAATATTTAACGCTTGATTTGAAGTTTGACATTCCCTTTCCGACACCTGAAACACCAAAGTTTACATTCATTGATTTGTTTGCCGGGATTGGCGGATTTAGAATTGCGATGCAAAATTTAGGCGGTAAATGCGTGTTCTCATCTGAAATAGACAGATATGCAAAAAAAACGTATGAACTGAATTTCGGCGAAGTTCCGTTTGGCGATATTACAAAAATTGACGAAAATGATATTCCGGAACATGACATTTTATGCGGCGGTTTTCCTTGTCAAGCCTTTTCGATAGCCGGCAAACGAAAAGGTTTTGAAGAAACAAGGGGTACCTTATTTTTTGACATAGCACGAATAATTAAAGAAAAACGACCAAAAGCTTTTTTTCTTGAAAACGTGAAAGGTCTTAGAAATCACGATAAAGGAAGAACCTTAAAAACCATTTTAGCAACGTTGCGTGATGATTTAGATTATTTTGTGCCGGAACCTGAAATTATGAATGCTAAAGATTTTGGTGTTCCGCAAAATAGAGAACGAATATTCATAATCGGTTTTCGTAAAGACCAAAACATAACTGATTTTAAATATCCCGAACCACTTCAAAAGGACGTGAAATTTGCAGACATTAAAGAAGATAAAGAAGTATCAGTAAAATACTATTTGTCTGATAGATATAAAAATACATTGGTAGAACACAAAAAACGACATGCGAAGAAGGGAAACGGATTCGGTTTTGAAATTATAGACGATAATGAATGTGCCAATGCAATTGTTGTCGGTGGAATGGGAAGGGAAAGAAATATTGTAATTGATTGTAGATTAGTGGATTTCAATCCTTTATCTAAAAAACGGGGAGACGTAAATAAAGACTATTGGCGTAGGATGACTCCAAGAGAATATGCAAGATTGCAAGGGTTTCCGGATAATTTTTCAATAAATGTTTCAGATGCGCAAGCCTATAAACAATTTGGAAATTCTGTTGCCATTCCGGCAATTCAAGCAACAGCAGAAGTATTAACGGAAAAACTTTTTAAAGAATAGAAAAACAGAAGAATAGAAACCGCAATCACAAAAAAGACATGAATTTGGGGAAATTTACCCGGAAACCGGAAATCAATTTATACGAACTAAGTTTAGAGATACAATTTAACACAAATTTATCAGTCAATTCAGAAAGATGTTTTTGAATAATTTTTGCTTAAAGTAATATTTGTAAATAGTTCATATCCAATTAATTATTTAATTGGTGATTCGTAATAAATTGTGAAATAGCGGTCTTTTTGACTTTTCGGAGTGGACCTGATATTACAAAATATAGATAAAAAGATTTGCTATAGTTTGTTAAAAAAATGTGAGAAACGGAAATATTACTATTTTTGTCGCAAAATATTTATTACAATTCAAATAAGATGAAAAAATTATTTTTTTTAACGGCTGTTGCTCTGTTTGCCGCTTCGTGCAATAATTCAGCTCAGTCCGGCTATTCCGTAAAAGGAAAAATTAATAATGCAGCCGGTAAAGAGCTGTTATTGAGTGTTCTCGGAGCACGCAGTATGGACCCTGTTGATACGGTAAAAATCGGAGAGGACGGAACTTATGAGTTTTCGGGAACAGCAAAAACACCTGAGTTTTATGCGGTCAGTTTTTTGAACACCCAAGAGTTTATATCCTTAGTAATTGATTCCGTTTCAAAAATAGAATTGAACTCGGACACCGCTGATTTCTCTACAAAATACACCGTAAAAGGCTCAAAAGACAGTGAACTTTTGCAAAAACTCAACGTGCGTCTTGAACTCACACTGAAACGAATTGATTCACTCGGACAAATTTACAGAGAAAATATGAGTGCTCCGAATTTTGATTCTATTGAAACTCAATTGAATTCAAAATATGAACAAATCATTGCCGACCAAAAGGGGTTCAACAAAAAAATTATTGAGGACAATCCCAATTCAATTTCCGGTTTAATGGCGCTGTCTCAATCCGTCGGACGCGGTGCTCCTGTATTCAGCTTAGTGGACGATGAACAATTATTCTTGAAAACGGATGAGAATTTGACAAAATTATACCCAAAATCCAATGCCGTAAAATCGCTACATGATTATTTAGTTCAATATAAAGCACAAAAAGAAGCCGAAAAGAACGCCCCTGCCTCTGTCGAAGTCGGAGCGGGAGCCCCGGAAATTGACCTGCCTTCGCCCGACGGAAAGAATATTGCGTTAAAGTCGTTACGAGGCAATTATGTTCTTCTTGATTTTTGGGCGGCTTGGTGCAGACCCTGCCGCGGCGAAAGCCCGACTTTGGTATCAAACTATGCAAAATATAAAGGCAAGGGCTTTACTATCTATCAAGTATCTTTAGACCAAACCAAAGATGCTTGGACAAAAGCAATTGCAGACGATAAACTCGGCGCATGGAATCATGTGAGCGACCTCAAATATTGGGAATGTGAACCGGCAAAACGCTACGGTGTGAGTTCGATTCCCGCAAACTTCCTGCTCGACCCGAGCGGTAAAATTGTCGCAAGAGACCTGCGCGGACCCGCACTCGGACAAAAACTAAAAGAAATTTACGGCTTTTAAAAATAGCAAAAAAAAATAAAGGCAGAGTTCGTTTTCTCTGCTTTTTTTTGTATTTTTGCATAAATTTAATTGTACAATTATGAAGTTTTTAGCATTATTGATTTCAATCGCAACTTTTTTCACACTTTCGGCTCAAAATCCGAACGATGCTCTTGTATCCTTTTCGGGTGGTGTGGTGAGCATAAAAAACATGCCCGAAAAAACAATAAACGTTAAAGGTTCTGTTTATCAATACGATGAATGGAGTTTGGGCAATCTGTTAATGAAATCCGGCGAAACACTCAAAGCATATCCCTTGAAGTATGACTTGAAATACAGCCGTTACGAAATTAAAGATAACGAAACTGTTAAAGTGCTTAGCCTCATGGATGTTAAAGAAGCAAGTTGGATGTTACCCAACGGAAATGCAGAACATTACATAAACAGTTCGGAATTTGAACATATCGGCTATCACGGGATGTTTAAGGTCATAACCACAGGTAAACTCACATTGCTCAAATCTACTTCTTTGAGAATCGAAGAATCATACTACAATCCTGCTTTGGATGTGGGGTCTAACGAACGTAAATATGTTAAGAAAAGCACCTATTATGTCATGACAAACGGCAAGTTGACACCTATTAAGACTACTCGTAAGTCAATCTTAAAACAATTTGGCGATCAATCAGATACAGTTAATAAATGGGTAAAAGAAAACACCCTGAAATACAATAATGATACAGATTTAGCAAAAATTTTCAACTATTATCACAGCTTGTAAAAACTGATTTATAACATAAACAGACGGCACATTTTTCCGTCTGTTTTTTGTTTTAAATACGTATCTTTGTCGAAATACAAAATTCTCTACCATGTCATACATTCAAGAATATATCCAAAACAACAGAGACCGATTTATCGAAGAATTGTTCGAGTTAATACGGATACCATCCATAAGTTCAGAAGCAAAACACAAACCGGACATGTTGCGAGCATCCGAGTATTGGGTGCAAAGTATGCTGGCTGCCGGATGTGATACCGCAAAAGTTATTCAAACAAAAGGGAATCCTGTAGCTTTCGGTGAAAAAATTATTGACCCGAAATTGCCTACGGTGCTTGTTTACGGACACGCAGATGTTATGCCCGTTGACCCACTTAACTTATGGACAACCCCACCGTTTGAACCCCAAATTAGAGACGGAAAAATATATGCCAGAGGTGCAGATGACGACAAAGGGCAAGCGTTCATGCACGCAAAAGCCTTTGAACTCATGGTAAAAACAAACACTTTACCTTGTAATGTGAAATTTATTATCGAAGGTGAAGAAGAAATAGGCTCTCCTAATTTGAAAGAATTTCTGATTGCACACAAAGAATTGCTCAAAGCTGATGTTATTCTGGTATCCGATACCGGCATGATAGCCACAGACATACCTTCGATAACCGCAGGTTTGAGGGGCTTAAGTTATGTTGAAGTTGAAGTAACCGGACCTAATCGCGATTTACATTCAGGCATATTCGGCGGCGCAGTTGCAAACCCCGCAAACGTATTGGCTCGTCTGATTGCATCTTTGCATGACGAAAACGGGAAAATCACAATACCCGGATTTTATGATGATGTCATCGAAATTTCAGCAATAGAACGTGCAAAAATGGCAGAAGCTCCTTTTGATATAAATACATATAAATCAGCTATTGAAGTAGAAGAACTCGAAGGCGAAAAAGGATATACTCCCACGGAGCATACCGGAATACGACCAACTTTGGACGTAAACGGGATTTGGAGCGGTTACACGGGCGAAGGCGCCAAAACCGTTCTCCCTTCCAAGGCGTTTGCAAAAATATCTATGCGATTAGTTCCCAATCAAGATAACGAAAAAATCAGTCGTTTATTTAAAGCTCATTTTGAATCTTTTGCGCCGAAAACGGTTAAAGTAAATGTCAAAATATTACATGGCGGACAAGGATACGTATCGCCGATAAACACGCCCGAGTACATGGCTGCCGAACGCGCAGTTGAAGAAACTTTCGGAAAAAAACCGGTACCCGTGCGTAGCGGCGGAAGTATTCCGATTATATCAACTTTTGAAGAGGTGCTCGGCATAAAATCAATTCTTTTGGGGTTTGGGCTCGAGAGTGATGCCATACATTCACCCAACGAAAATTTTCCGCTTGAAATGTTCTTCAAAGGGATTCAAACTATTCCGTTGTTTTACAAATATTACTGCGAATTAAAATCACAAATAGTTTAATATCAATAAATTACATCTGTCATGAACGAATATTTTTGTCCCAAATGCAATTCACCTTTGCGTATTTCCAACCACATTATTTTGAAGGGCAAACCTTCGGATTCTGATGTTTTTGGAAATTTAATTTTATTTGAACCTATCTTGGGCGATTTTAAAGTTACCTCGCACCCAAGTTGTCAAATGAAAGAAGGAGTCCGCATGGAGTTTTTCTGTCCCGTTTGTAATGCCAATTTAAGTGCGGATAACGACCATCTGGCTCATATTAATATGACTGATACTGAGGGAGATAACTATGAAATTTGGTTTTCCGAAATTAGCGGAGAGCAAGCAACTTTCAAAATTAAAGCCGGACAAATAGCCGTCAAATATGGTGCGGACAGTCATAAATATACCAATCACTGGGGCAGCGGTCCAAATTATTAAAATTGAAAATAAGCATAAACGCGAGTGTGATACTCGCGTTTTCTTTTTACTTTTGAATCCGGTTTTATTTGTTTCTTTACATTTCTGCAAAAATTGAAAGGATATACTGTTTTCTCTCGAAATGAAAAAACTTCTTCTGAAAATATCAACCATTGTATTGGCAATACTCTTGTTGCTTGCAGTTTTTGCGATGCTTATGTTTTATAGCCCGCCGGTTCAAACTTATCTGACAAAACGCATCGGCACATATTATTCCGAAAAACTTCAACTTGATATTTCCGTAGGTTTGGTTCATCTGAGATTTTTAGACAGATATGCAATCGAGCAAATTTGCATCAAAGATTTAAAGAATGATACAATTGCCTGTATTGAAAGAATCGAACTTGAAGCTGATTCTATCAATGCGTTTTATATTAAGGATATACAAATTGAAAAGCCTCGTTTTTTCCTAAAAAAAAATGCGTTTGGTGAAACAAATATTGATAATTTGTTACGAGAATTTACCTCCGACCCCGATACGCTTGCCGGGAAAACGTCTTCTGATTCAAGCCGGATATTTTGTGATAATCTAAATATCAATAACGGTGTTTTTAGCTATAAAGATAAAACAATCAGGCAGTTAAAAGATTCTATCGTAACTTTGCTTGCCGAAAATATCACACTCTCGAAAATCAATCTTCATGCTCAAGATATTTCCTTTGGCGATACTGTAAAAGCAACTGTGAAAGACCTAAATTTCATCGAAACTGAAAGTGGTTT
>DYOJ01000702.1 GCA_020720705.1 Acetofilamentum sp. | reverse complement strand
GCCCATCCTATCGAAAGGAAGGCAAACAGAAAAAATAATAGATTTTTCTTCATGTTATTAAAATTTAAAATAAAGTCCAAAGATAATTTATTTTTAGGACAAGTTGTGCAAACGTTTGTTAATTTTGTATTAATGTATTGTAAACAAAAAAAACTTTCCCGAATTTGAGAATTTCCGGAAAAGTTTTCTTTATCTGTGAGTGTTTCTGCTGATTATTTTTGATAATTATGCATTTCAGTTACTTGATATTTCCCGTTTTTGAGATTTTCGGCAACGTGTGAAAATGCTTCAAGGGTTTTTTCGATATGCTCATCGGTGTGCATTGCTGTCGGTATCAGGCGCAACATAATTTTGCCTTTAGGAATAACGGGGTAAACAACTCCGGAGCAGAAAATTTTGTAATTTGAACGTAAATCTCTGATAACTTCGGATATTAACGCGGCATCGCCGTCAAAAAACACAGGGGTAACGGGCGACTCGGATACTCCGAGATTAAAACCTTTGTCGCGCAGGGCTTTTTGTAATTTATTTACTACATTCCAGAGTTTATCGCGCTGTTCGGAGCTGTTTCTGATGATTTCCAAACGTTTCAATGCACCTTTTACCATGGGCATCGGCAATGATTTTGCAAAAATCTGTGAGCGCATGGTGTAAGCCAAATAATTGATGACTTCTTTTGTTGAGGCAACAAAGCCGCCGATGCCTGCCATAGATTTTGCGAACGTCCCAAAATAGATGTCCACGCCGTCTTGAACGCCGAAATGTTCAGCCGTCCCTGCACCTGTTTTGCCCATTGTGCCGAAACCGTGTGCATCGTCAATCAACAACCGGAATTCATATTTTTGTTTGAAATCCACAATGGCTTTAATATTTCCCAAATCGCCTTCCATCCCGAAAACGCCTTCCGTTATCAGTAAAATACCGCCGCCCGATTGTTCAACGTATTTTGTGGCATGTTGCAACTGTTTATCCAAACTTTCCATGTTATTGTGCTGATAAACAAAGCGTTTACCCATGTGCAGGCGTGCGCCGTCGAGAATACATGCGTGTGAATCGGAATCGTACACAATCACGTCCTTTCTGTCCACGAGCGAATCAATAATTGAGACCATGCCTTGGTAACCGTAATTGAGCAAATATCCGGTTTCTTTGCCGACAAAAGTTGCAAGTTCCTGCTCGAGTTGCTCGTGAAACTTAGTTTGTCCGCTCATCATGCGTGCGCCCATAGGATATGCCATGCCGTATTCTGCTGCCGCATCTGCATCAGCTTTACGCACATCGGGGTGATTTGCCAAACCGAGATAATTGTTTAGACTCCAAATTATCATGTCTTCGCCGTGGAACTTCATTACCGGTCCGATTTCACCTTCCAATTGAGGGAACGTCAAATATCCGTGAACAGCTTCGCGATATTTACCCAAATCTGTTTTGGAAATATCTAATTTCTTAAAAATATCCATATATTCTTTTTTAGTGAAAAATATTTTTTGCAAAGGTAATAATATTCATTTTTCCGCAGGTAATCTTAATCTATTTATTTTTTTACTGATTTTTTTTACGAAGTCAAATATGCTGTGATTTTTCTTGCACAGAATTAAGGAT
>DYOJ01000088.1 GCA_020720705.1 Acetofilamentum sp. | reverse complement strand
TATTTTTTATTCAAAATGACAATAGTCAGTTAATATTTTATGTAAGATATTGATTTATTGTAAATTAGAAAAGAAAATTTCTCAAATTAGAGAATGATTGTAACTGATTGAAATTATGCGATTTGAGTCTGATGTCTGACATCTAAATTCCAAAATCTAACGAAGTTTTGAATCAGCAATAATCAATATTTTTGCAAATATTATGAATTGAGTAAAGTTTAGCAAGATTTTTGAACTATTGATTACAGTATTCAAACAAAAATTGTAATATTTACAGAAATAGTTGTATTTTTGACGGATATGTCTAAAGCAAGTCGCATAGCATTTCAGGTTTGTGCCTTACCGATTCTGTTGCTGATACAGAGTGTGTACAGCTATAATTTGTTTTCACAAAAAATTGAAAAAGGACATCTAAATTTGTCGGGAAACAGCTTTAAATCTGATTATTATGAATTAAACGGAGAATGGGAATTTTATCCCGACCTATTGTTACAACCCAAAGATTTCGATACGCTTTCAATTAAACCGGAGTATATTTCCGTTCCCGGATTGTGGCATCAACAAGAAAATCAGAACATAAAATCGGCTCGTTACGGAACATACAGACTTAATATTTTACTTCCGGAGGAATCCATTTACTCGTTGAATATCAACAGAATACAGTCGTCATATAAACTTTGGATAAATGATAAGTTTATTACACAACAAGGGCAGGTTTCGGATACGAAAGACAGTTCTGAACCGTTTTGGTCTGCTCGAAACTTAACATTCGTATCACAATACGGAGATAACGAAATCGTCATACAGGTTAGTAATTATCATCATAAAAAATCCGGAATTGAACAGCGAATTATGGTGGGTTCTCCAACTGTAATCTCAAAACATACATGGTTTTCACTCGGAACTGATATTTTTTTAATCGGTGTATTGCTGATTATGGGTGTTTATCATCTTGGATTATTTTTGTCTCGAAAACGTGACTATAGTTCACTATTTTATGCACTGACAATGTTTGCCTCTGCCGCATTTTCGGGTACCGTAGGCGAAATTATTTATACAAAAGTTTGGCTTGATTTTAATTGGTTTTTATTGGTAAAACTTAATTATGTGAGCAATTACCTTCGATTATTATTTTTTGTGCTTTTTATCTATAGTGTATTTGCCGACAAAAGACTCCATAAAGTTATCTTGTTGTTTACAGCATTTGCAATTGCAATGGTTTTGTTTAGTGCAATTGCTCCTACAACAGTCGTAACACACACATTGATAGTATTTTTAATGTTCACAGTTTTATCTGTAATCTTTGTGCTTTGGTTGTTAATACGGGCAGTCATCAAAAAATCAGAAGGAGTGATATTGTCATTTATCGGCACTTTACTACTCACATTAACGGCTGTGAATGATATTTTAAACGAGCTGAAAATCATCTCAACTGTATCACTTGTTACATTCGGAATGTTCTTATTTACCTTAGTCCAAGCCTATTTGTTAGCCCTGCGAAATGCTTATTTCAATAATAATTTAGAACAAATGCAGAGCCGTTTGGTGATGCTTGCCGAAATCAAAGACGGCTTACTCGGAACCACCTCCAACAAGCTCGAAAATTTGATGAACGTTATCGGTGATGTTATGAAAATGACACACGGAATTTTGCTGTTACGGCACGGCGAAAAGTGGCAAGTTGCCGCCGAGTATAGTCTCGGAAAAGCCAAAGCACACAATACGCCTGCGTTCGGGATGTTGGATAATATCAGGTATCCGAAATCAATATTGAAAGAAGTTATTGAAAAAAAATCGGACTTTTTTCTTGAAACCAGAACAAACTCAAACAATGCACATACGGATTACCTTATCGGATACGGCGTTCAAAATATTTATTGCTTAGTTACCGGACCCGAAGGCATGCCAACCTCCATAATACAATTTGAAGACAAAAACCGAGATTCAAATGAATTGGAACACAAAAAAAAGGCTTTGCAGACGATAAAACCGCAAATAAGCGTTTTTGTTGAAAATTTTGATTTTTACCGACAATTGCGAGAGCTAAATTTGAATTTGGAAGCGAATGTTGCCAAGCGAACGGCTGAAATTTATCGCCAAAATGAAGAATTGGAAGTTGCGGGAGCTGAAATTGCCAAGCAAAATGAGTTTTTGGAAAAAGCATATCAAGATTTTAGCCTCCAAAATATCGAAATATCGGACAGTGTTCGATATGCTCGGAAAATACAACAATCCGTTTTGCCGCAACGTTCAAAAATTCAAGCCATATTTCCGGATGCGTTTATTTTTTTCAAGCCGGAAGAACAGCTCAGCGGAGATTTTTACTGGGTCGAATCGGTCAAACATCAGAATCAAACTGTTCACTATTTGGCTTGTGCTGATGCAACAGGCAAAGGTGTAACGGGTGCATTGATGTCTATTGTCGGGAATAATATGTTGATGCAAACTTTGTTTAACGACAAATTAAGACATACAGACGAAATCTTAAACAGCCTGACCGAGAAAGTGGGGGCTATTTTAACTCAACACGAAAGATTTGAGGCAAATGACCGAATAGAACTTGCGCTAATTGCGTATTATCCGGAAACTAACACACTGGAATACAGTGGATCCCGCATCGGTTTAGTGATAGCAAATCGAGATAATTTTTCATATATTCCTCCCGCAAAATATGCTCTCGGAGATTCGTTCCGAAAAAAAGTAAGGCAACCCTATACTCGAGAACTCATTGATTTGCAACCGAATGACATGCTTTACATTTTTACTGACGGTATCACAAATCAATTAGGCGGAGCGCATCTAAGACGTTTCACAAAAAAAAGAATGTTTGAAATGCTTAAATCCATACAAAATTCAGAACTCGACCTTCAAATGCGTAAAATCGGTGAAACTGTCGAAACATGGCGAGGTGAAATGCGCCAATTGGATGATATGCTTGTTATCGGAATAAGATTTAACAATAAATGACAAAATTCGTCAAACACATATCGCGCTATAAATTGCAATTTTTGCTTGTTGTAACATTGCTTACGGCTTTGCCTTGCAACACTTATGCACAGCAAGTTATGGTGAACGGGAAAGCCGATTTAACTGCTTTTGATTTTAATGCTCAAAACGCAGAACTTAACGGTTCGTGGGCATTTGCATGGCAAAAGTTCATACCCTCATACAAAGGCAGCGACTTGATAGATTCCTCCTCATTTTTGCACGTTCCGAGCTTGTGGAACGGACAAATTATTCACAAAAAATTGCGAAACGGTCATAGCTTTTCTACCTACTATGCCGAAATAAAAGTTTCCGACACCATTACCCATCTTGCTTTGCGTTTACAGCGTATAGAATCTGCCTATAACTTGTATATCAATGATTCATTGTATATTAAGTGTGGTCAGCCGGGAAAAAGTATTTATTCCGAGAAACCTGAAAAACGAAATGAATACATCGTATTTCCCGTTCACAAAGGCAAATTTACCATAACGCTGCATGTCAGTAATTTTCATCACCGAAAGGGCGGCATTTCAGATGCACCTGTGCTCGGATTTCCCGCAACCGTTGAACGAACTGCCCAACGTGAGCGTAGTTTAGACGCATTTATCATCGGAGCCTTGCTCATAATTGTGTTTTACCACTTCGGAATATTTTTTCTGCATCGGAAAGAATACTCTGCCTTATTTTTCGGCGGCATGGCGCTTGCCGTAATATTACACCGATTAACCAATGGTGAACTATTGATTTCCGATATTTTACCACAAATATCTTGGGAATATCTTTTAAAAACTGACCATATAGCTTTGTATTTACAGCTCAGTTTTTTTCTTCTGTTTTTTAACTCGGTTTATAGCAAATACATCCGAAAAATTCTGATTAAAGCCGTTATGGTGGTTTCCGTGATTATGATTATTTTTATATTCGTAACTTCTGCACGATATTTCACCGAGGCATTGGTGTTGTTTGAAATTATGGTATTACTTACGGTTATCGGAATAATATTTGTGCAAATTAAAACACTTATTTTGGAAAAGAACAGAGTCTATCTTTTGCCTTTTTTCGGAACATTAATATTATTGCTTTCCGGTGTAAATGATGTTTTTCACGAGTCCGGTTTTATCAATACAAGGCATACCTTTCATTTTGGCTTGCTAATCTTTACTTTTTTACAATCGTATTTGTTGTCATCAAAATTTTCGGCATTGATAATTCAAAATGAAAAATTGAATAAGAAATTGATTGAAATAGATGCACTTAAAACGGTATTTACGCAAAGCAAAGGTTTCAGTTTACAAAGTCTGTTAAGTACATTGCTTGAAAATTTTGGAGGCGACCGTGCAGTTATTATTTCTGTAAATCAAAATGAGCACAGTATCCGAAGCAGTTTTCCGACTGCCGATAAAAATCTGCATAACTATCCCGAGACTTTTGCTGACAAAGCGATTCAAAGTCGTAAGCCACAGTTTATCAATTCGAAACACGAATCTGAAACACGCTTATCGTTTGAGTATCAGTCAAAATCTACGCTAAAATCTGCTGTTGCCATACCGCTCAAAGCCGGGAACTCCGTAAAACATGTTCTGTATGTCGAAAGTTATAAACATGAGGCATTGTTTGACATGCAAATGGCGGAAGGTATTGATATTTTGTCCAATCAAATAGCAGGATTGGTTGAAAATCAAGATGTTTACGGACGTTTAGAATCAATGAATACTAATTTGGAAGAAACGATTGAACAACGCACCGCCGAACTCATGCAACAGCGCGAGGAGTTACATACGCAACGCGAAGCTATTGAACAACAAAACGAATCGCTTTCAGAACTTTACAAAGATATTTCTGCGAAAAATATATTGTTAAATTCCGGTATTCATTATGCAAAACGCATACATTCAGCTTTGTTGCCGGGCAAAACAGTATTTGAGCAACATTTTCCGAATAATTTTGTTTTTATCAAACAAAAAGAAATCTTGGGAGGCGATTTTTTCTGGTCTGCTAAGATTGTTAAACAAACCGTTGAATATCAAATTTTTGCAGTTGTGGATTGCACCGGACACGGAATTCCCGGAGCTTTGATGTCCATTATCGGGACGAACCTTTTATACGAAGCCTGCCGTATCAACCAAATTACCGAACCCGGTTTAATTTTGGATTTTATGCAGAATGAAATCAAACACAGACTACACCAAAGCGGTCGTTCGGAATCAAGAGACGGTATGGATTTGTCGCTGATAAGTTATGTTCCGCATCAAAATATACTCACTTATGCCGGAGCACGAAACCCGATTTTTTTGACTGACAATAACGAAATCATAGAATTGAAAGCAGACCGTATGTCAATCGGCGGTGCAGACCATGCACGATTGGATACTGCTCGCAAGTTTACGACCAATCAATTGACACTCAAAAACGGAATGATTTTATATTTTGCCACAGACGGCTACTCCGACCAAACCGGCGGCGAGCACGGGCGCAAGTTTATGAAATCCAGATTAGTGCAACTGCTCAGTTTTATCAGCAGCTTGCCGATGTCGCATCAAAAGTATCAGGTAGAGGCTATCATAACCAAGTGGAAGGGTGAAAATCCACAATTGGACGACATTACTGTTGTCGGGATAAAATTTTAGGAATCAATAATGCTGTTTACGGTTTATAGTTGAGGGTTGATTTTATCGTTTTTAATACTTTCATAGATAACAGCTTGTACCTTTTGTCTGACTTGCAAGCCGTTTATTCTGAAATTTTTAGCAGAAGGGTGCACCCGATTTGACACAAATACGAATACAATTTCATTTTCAGGGTCTATCCAAATACAAGTGCCTGTGAATCCTGTGTGCCCATAAGCCGCCGGAGGTGTGCCCTTGCCGGTCATGGATTTTGGTGTGGCACGGTCGAAACCCAAGCCGCGACCGCCTTCGGCTTGGTTGCCCGAAAATAATTTTACCGTTTCTTCTGTAAAGTATCGTTTACCGCCGTAAGTACCGCCGTTGAGCCACATTTGTCCGAGAATTCCCAAATCGTGAGCCGTTGAAAACAATCCTGCATTGCCGGCAACTCCCCCCATGAGAGCGGCAGATTGGTCGTGCACATCGCCGCGCAAGAGTTGTTCTCGCCAATATTTATCTTGCTCTGTCGGTGCAATTCGCTCTTTATCAAAGTGTTTCCATGCTTTAAAATTTGTGTTAAACATACCGAGCGGCTCGTAAATTTCTTTCAATAAAAATTCATCCAAAGGTTTTTTGGTTATTGAATCTATGGCAAGTTGAAGTAAAATCATATTTACATCGGTGTATTGATACACTTTTCGGGAATACACACGTAATCGTTTTGTATCGTTCCAAAGGGTGTCGAAATATCTGTTTTGAAGATAGAAACCTTCGGCTATCCGAATCTCGGCGCTGTCGCGTATGTATTTTGGAGCAAAATATTCTGCATAACGTTTTTTTATTTCTTCTTTTGGACGATATTTTATACTGTCGGGTAATTTTTTTAAATCTTGATAAACATAACTTTTATAAAGCAGATACGGTAAAATCGGCATAGCGGGAGCTACACCCGAACGGTGCAGTAATAAGTCTCGAATCGTAACACTGTTGAAAATGTTGCGTTTTGGGGTTACCGTAAAAATCAGGGTATCATAAGCCATAAACATTGAATCGTTTATGCGCAAAGTATCTTGAAATTTCAAAATTTTCTTATAATCGCTAACTTCTCGATAAAGAAAAGTGTCAATATTCAAAACGGTATCAGCTTTGATATTGGAATAGTCTATCGTGTGGTCTTTAAAATATTGACCATATTCAGCATCTAATTTTAGCTTTCCGTTGTCGAACAGAAACATGGCGGCAGTGGTGGTCGCTGCAATTTTTGTAACCGAAGCCAAGTCGTAAATATCTGAATTTCTGACATTTCTGCCGGTAGAGTAGGCGAGTGCCCCGTATGATTTTTCGTAAACTATCATTCCTTTTTTTGCAACATACACTTGTCCGCCCGGGAATGCTCCACGCATAATTGCATCATTCATTATCGAATCTATATCGGCAAGTTTTTCGGAATCCAACCCGGCTTCTTCGGGTAAGGCATATCGAAGTCTGATTTTGGGTGTAAGCACTCCGTTTCCGTAAGATGCCATTTTTGAATAGGTTGCAGGTAATTTTCCGGAGATTTCGGAGCCTCCGAATAATGCACTTGATATGGTTTGTTGCTCAATTTCAGAATTACCGAACGATAATAAAATTGAACTGAGATTCTCAAATTTTGATAAATTTTTAGGATTCCCGATATTAATGATAACAGCGTTTGATTGATTTTGGTATGTCTCAATTTTTTGTAAAATCAATGAATCCGGTGTGTAATTGTTGAAAACAATGACAGTAATTTTGGAATTTTTAGAGAATTTGAACTCTTTTTCTGCTAATTTTGATATTCTATTAAACTTAGATTCTGCATAACTTCGACATACATTTTCAAACTCCTTTGACAAATCTGAACCAAAAATGTAAAAGTCAATTTTTTTTTCTGTAAGATTCTTCAAAGGTACATTGTTATTTTTATTATTCAAAAGACAGATTGAAGATGATAATAATTTGATTGTCATTATTTTTAAATCAAGTATTTGAGACTCCATCTGTTCTAAATTACTGAGTTTTTGCTTTTTCATTGCTTTAGAAAAATGTTTTAAGCTCAAGTTGCGTGCAACTTGTGAGTCAAGTTCTTTTTGGCTGATAAGTTTAGATTCAATAGCATCTCGTAAAGAAGATTTAACATCTTTCGGATTACCTGTAAGAAAAAAGTCAACACCATTTTTTAGCAGAGAGACAATAGTATCTTGTTGAATATCTGAGCCTTCTAAATCAACAATTGTAACATTTCTATATAAGTATTGTGAACGAATCGAACGTGTAATGTTCAAATGTTTTGTTGTTGGCAGGGAGATTAGGAGTGATGTGATTCCCTTCCGTAAAATTGCTTTGTTATGATAATTTAATCCTGAATCAATATCATACAACACACTTTGACGAAACGAAAACAATGCGGATGAAGCAAGAAAAGTGCTATCCCATAAAACAATATTGTCTATATAATCTTTATAATGAATAGAATCATCATTATTTGCTATCACCATGTTTGTATTATAAAAATCAAATCCAAGTCCACCTACAAAAGCAGCCACAGTGTTTCTATAGTTTTGTTTTAATATCGAATCTCTTGCAGCATTAAATGACAGAGACGATATTTTTTCTTCAATATCTAAAAAATCAGGTGTGTAAGATGTTGTTTGTATGCCGATTAGAGGATTTATATATATTGATGAATCTGAACATTGAGAGACAAATTTCTTCGCGGTATTTACTGAATCAAAATGACTGAAAACACCACCGATTTTTTCGTCTTTCACAAAATTGGTTATAGAATCTATTCTTTCAGATGTTATGTTCCCGGCATTAAAAATTACAAGTTGTGAAAGTTTTTCATCCAAAGACATTTTGTTAATCTCGGCATTTATTATCCTCATATCTACCTGAAATATTGATGATTTAATTGTATCTGATTCTTTTTTGGGCTCAGATATCGCAAACAATAATCCGATAATTGAAAATATTGAAGTAAATACTTTGAACAAAAATTTAAGCGTATCCGATTTGATTTTTATCATACTGATTTTTTCCTTTAATTTTATAAAGATTTTTCCGAAATGTACTGAAATTTTAGATTACGACAATTATCTTATGACAGATATTCGGAATAAGTAATTTTCTTTACAAGTTAAGCAATGTGTAAATATTTAATATTTAACTGATTATATAATTTTAACAGTTTAAACTGTTGAAAATATT
>DYOJ01000087.1:2285-8827 GCA_020720705.1 Acetofilamentum sp. | reverse complement strand
TTAGATGTTAGATGTTAGACTCAAGTCGCTTATTTTCAATTAGTTATAATCATATTTGAATTTTAGTAATTTTCTTATCGAATTTACAATAAATCAATATCTTACATAAAAATTAACGGACTATTGTGAATGAAATTAGTATAAATTATTAAATTTCGTAAAATATGGAATATCTGTACTTTACGATAATATCTAACTATTAACTACTAACTACTTATCTCATATCTTACTTTGTAAATTGATGAAAAGCCGATATGAACATCGGCTTTAAAATATTAGTTGATAATAATTATTACGAAACAAGCAAAACATCGGCAATCGCCTTTTTGAAAGTCTCTTTCGGGAGTGCACCCACTGCCATTTGAGGTTGTCCTTCTTTTGGGACGAATAATAACGATGGGATACTTTGAATTCCGAACATACCCGCAAGCGTTCGTTCAACTTCGGTATCAATTTTATAGATATTTATTTTACCTTCGTACTCTTGTTGTAACTCTTCCAAAATCGGAGCAACCATTTGACACGGGCGGCACCAATCGGCGTAAAAGTCAATCATACAAGGAAGGTCGCCTTCAAATACCCAATCCTTATTCACTTCAAAGTTAAACACTTTTTCTTTGAACGATTGTTCGTTTAAAAATTCTACTTTTGCCATTATTTATGAATTTAATTTTGTAAGCGTTTTGCAAACACTGTACCGTTTTGAAATTACTGCCAAAAATGGTATGAAAATATTTAAAAATGTAAATTTGTCATATTTTTTTCTCATTGCAAATTTAGATGTATTTTTGTCTTTTTAAAATATTTTTCCACCAAAGCCCCCGAAATACCATAAGTGAAAGCATTTTTAACACATCCGATTTTTCAAATTGTTCAACAAACAGCCGCAAAACTTAATACCGAAGCCTACGTTATCGGTGGTTTTGTTCGAGATTTGATATTAAAACGTCAGTCGAAGGATATAGATATTGTAGTTTCGGGAGACGGTATCGAACTTGCACGAATAGTTGCAAAGTCCGTTCCGGGTAAACCGCAAGTATCTGTTTTTAAGCGATATGGAACTGCAATGTTTAAATTCGGCGATGCTGAAATTGAATTTGTCGGAGCGCGTAAAGAAAGTTACAGTCCGGATTCTCGAAATCCGTCGGTTGAAAAAGGGAGCTTGGAGGATGACCAAAATCGAAGAGATTTTACAATTAACGCCTTGGCAATCAGTTTGAACGAAGCAACTTTCGGGAAAATGATTGACCCATTCGGAGGCGTGAAAGATATTGACTCAAAAATTATTCGGACACCACTGAATCCGGACTTAACATTCTCCGACGACCCTTTACGCATGCTGCGTGCAATACGTTTTGCAAGTCAGTTGAAGTTTAAATTACACCCGGAAACACAGTCGGCACTCCGCAAAAATAAAGAACGACTAAAAATTATTTCGCCAGAACGAATTGCGGACGAATTAAACAAAATTATGCTTTCGGAGCAGCCGTCGGTAGGATTTAAACTTTTGGAAGAATCCGGAATATTACAAATTATCATGCCGGAACTCACTGCCATGAAAGGTGTTGAGGTGCAAAAAGGGAAAGGACATAAGGATAATTTTTATCATTCGTTGCAAGTGTTGGACAATATTTGCCCAAAGACAACGGATTTGTGGTTGCGCTGGGCAGCACTGTTGCATGATGTCGGCAAACCAAGCACCAAGCGCATGACAGCAGAGGGATGGACGTTTCATAGCCACGAATTTGTCGGGGCAAAAATGGTGCCTCAAATTTTTGAGAGGCTACGTTTTCCTATGAATCAAAAAATGAAGTTTGTTCAAAATTTAGTTCGATTGCATTTGCGCCCGATTGCATTGGTGCATGATATTGTAACAGATTCAGCCATAAGACGTTTGCTCTTTGAAGCCGGAGACGATACCGAAGATTTAATGACCTTGTGCGAAGCCGATATCACCTCAAAAAATGAAACAAAAGTTAAACAATATCTCGAAAATTTTGAGAAAGTTCGTCTCAAACTGAAAGAAGTTGAAGCGCGAGACCGAATCCGAAATTGGCAACCGCCTGTAACGGGAGACGAAATTATGGAAATGTTTGCAATACCGCCGTCAAAAACAGTCGGAATCCTAAAAGACCGTTTGAAGGAAGCGATACTTGAAGGCGATATTCAGAATCAACGTGAAGATGCGCTGCGATTTGTTACCGAACAAGCAAAATTACTCGGATTTGAATATGTTGCAAACTAATGAATATCAATATCTTATATGAATTATTGTTGATTTTGATTAAATTATAGGTTTATGATTCTATACTGTTCACGGTTTATAGTTTACTGTTTACGGTTACGCATTTAATTAAATTTTAGCTTTGCCAAATTTTTTGAAATTAATATGTTCTTAAAATTCAACATGTTACGATTTTGTAAATACAAATTGACAAAGTTCGACCATACTTTTTTTGAGTGGATATTAAAAGTGATTGTAACTAATTGAAATTATGCAATTTGAGTCTAATGTCTAACGTCTAAATTCTAAATTCTGACGAAGTATTCTAAATAATTATTATAAATTAAGTTTTTTTAAGAAATCAGTTTCACTATTTTTTTTAATTATTGCGTTTATTATGAAAATATACCAAATCGTTTTGAAAAAGAAATATTTGTATCTCACAGCCATTCCGTTGTTTATCAGTGTAATGTGGTTTGCATGTACGACAGAGAAAAATACAAGCGTAACTCGTACTTATCACAATACGACTGCTCGATTTAATGTCGGATTTAACGGTTTTGAAAGTCTTAAAGAAGCAGAATTGAAAATTGACGAACTTCCGGACAATTACACCATTTTGTTGCCTATTTTTAAATCCGAAAAGGAAGAAGTGCCTGCAGCAGTGGGAGCTGATACCGAGCGAGCGATTCAAAAAGCTGCGAAACTCATTGACAGACACTCAATTACCGTAAAACCTAAGCGCAAAGACCCTAAACCCGGAATGACCGCCGAAGAGCGTCAGAAACTGGAGGATTTTTACAATAAACCCGAATATAACAATTGGGTGGACGATGCTTATTTAATTATCGGCAAAGCACATTATTTGCAACACGATTATCGAACAGGTATCAAGTCGTTCTTGTTGATATTAAATAAGTTCCGTAAAGAAGATGTCCGCTTGGATGCGATGTATTGGCTCGCCCGAACTTATGCTTCGCTTGGCGAATTGAACGATGCCGAAAATTATTTGAACATGATGCGGGAAGATAAACTTTACCCCGATAATAAAAAATATCACAACCAAACAGCACTATTAGCTGTTGATATTCTGATTAAACAAAAGAAATATTCCGAAGCGGCTGTTGCTTTAGAACCAATCATAAAGAAAACCAAAAAACGTAAGCAACGTGCTCGATTACAATATCTTTTGGCACAATTGTATCAACAAACCAATCAGAATTCAAAGGCGCTGACAGCATTTCAAGAAGTCGTTAAAATGAATCCGCCTTATGAAATGGCTTTCAGTGCAAAAATTAATATGGCTAAATCGTATTCCGGAAACGGAGACCCCGAAAAATTAGTGAAAACATTAACTAAAATGTTGAACGATGATAAAAATACTGATTTTCAAGACCAAATTTATTACGCCTTAGCCGATATTGAGATGAAAAAACCTGACACTTTGTCAGCTAAAGCAAATTATCTGAAATCAACCGAGAAAAGTGTAAACAATCAAAACCAAAAGGCAATCTCTTGCCTGGCACTTGCTGATATTTATTTTGCCGAACGAAATTACATTTCAGCCGGGGCATACTACGACAGCACAATGTCTGTTTTGGATAAAAAACATCCTGATTATCAAGAGATTTCTACCAAAGCCCGAAACTTATCCGAGTTGGTTTCAAATATAAAAACCGTGCAACGCGAGGACAGTTTGCGCCGAGTTGCGAATATGCCCGAAACCGAACGTATGATACTTATTGAACAACTTATTGCAAAAGTAAAAGCAGACGAAGCCGCCGAGAATGTAACGCAAACTACCGGCAGAGACGAATTTAGTCCGGATTTTAACAATAACACAAGCAAAGGGAATTGGTATTTTTACAACGAGCAATCTCTCGCAATCGGACGAAACGAATTTAAAAAATTGTGGGGAAACCGCAAATACGAAGAACATTGGAGGCGAAAAAACAAAGCAATTGTCGCAAATGTTGAGGAAAATACAGATGTTGATACCACAAAAAGGGTTTCGGACAATAAAAAACCGGAATTCTATCTTCAAGATTTACCGCTCAATGATACTTTGCTCGAACAATCGCACCAAAAAACTGCCAAAGCATTGTTTGCCGCCGGAACAATTTACGAACAAAAAATGCACGATTACCCCAAAGCATCTGAAAGTTATCAAGAACTTCTAAGAAGATATCCTGAACACAGTTTGGCTGTAGAATCCTTATTTAATCTGTACATGTTAAACTATAAGTATTTGAATAACAAATCAGAAGCCGAAAAATACAGGCAACGTATCTTGTCCGAATATCCGAAAAGTAAGTATGCTGCAATTTTGACCGACCCGGATTACATGAAGAAATTAGACGAAACACGCCTGAAAATCGAACAACTTTATGCCGAAGCTTACCAAGCGTATCAAGTCGGGAATTATGATATTGTGATTGCAAAATCGGAAGAATCCGTTCGTGTTTTTGAGGGTAATGCACTTACTTCTAAGTTTTTATATCTGACAAGCATGGCTCAAGGCAGTCGTGGGAATATTGCAGAAATGAAATCAGGGTTGGAAACTGTCATCAAAAATTTTCCGGACGATGAGGTTGTCCCTAAAGCCAAAAAAACCTTAGAAGTCATAAAAAGCGGCAAATATGACCCTGATTATTATTCGTTTGACGGTTCTGGCGACCATTATTACGAAATTATCGTTCCGGACAGCACGGTAATCATAAATAAAATCAAATTTTCGCTTGCATCATACAACATACGTGTTTTTCCGGACAAAAAATTAAGCGTTACAAATACACCCTACGAGGACAAAAAAATGCAAATCATTGTGCAAGGCATGAGCGGAAAAGCCGAAGCGGAAAAGTTTTTCAATCAGCTTGTTGCTGAAAATCTCTGGAACGATATTCCTACCGAAATGTATTCGCATTTCGTGATAAGCAAAGCAAATTACGAAAAACTCCAGAAATTACAACAGACAGAGAAATATTTGAGTTTTTTTATTAAGCATTATAGCTTGTAACATATTGACTTAGTGAGAAATCGTTTGTTGAAAATTTTGCTGAAGCTCACTGTCGTTTTGGTATCTTATGCGTACTTGGTTTACAAATTCCGAACTTATCGGCTTGATGATTTTCAATTAGCATTTGAGCGTACCGGATTCGTCTATTTGGTCATCGTTTTGATGTTTGTAAATTGGTCGGTCGAAACCTTAAAATGGCGATTTCTACTAAAAAATATCGAATACTTATCATTTGCCAAAGCTTTTCGCGGCGTATTAATCGGAATAACGTTCGGGTTGTTTACGCCGAATCGCATCGGAGAATTAGCAGGAAGAGTTGTTTTGTTGCACAAAGAAAATCGAATCAAAAGCATTTTCGCAACCTCAGCCGGCAGTCTCGGACAGCTGAGCATCACAATGCTTTCGGGGATGCTCGGAGCTTTGATTCTCGTGTATGAATTGGGCATAAATTCTTCGGCAAATCCGATAAAAACGCTTTTGCTAATCACAACGGCAACTGTTTTGAGCTTATGTATCATATTGATATTCTTTAATTTAAAACATGTAACATCATTTTTTTTGCGATTCAAACTCTTTGCAAAGCAGAGTAAATCGCTTCAGGTTTTGGCTGATTTTTCAAAACCTGAATTGTTCAGAATTTTGATATTATCGGCGATTCGTTATGCAGTTTTCACTACACAATACGCGCTGCTTTTACAAATATTTAAAATTGAACTTTCTGTGTTTCAGATGTTTTCAGCAGTATCGCTTACTTTTTTTGTTATGGCATCCGTTCCGGTTTTTACGCTTGCCGAGTTGGGGATTCGAGGTTCGGTGTCATTGTTTTTTTTCGGACTTTTCTCGACAGACGAGCCGGGAATAATTGCTGCAACTACACTTTTATGGATAATTAATGTTGCAATCCCCGCACTTTTAGGTTCGATATTTTTTTTTTTAAAAAAATCGTTTTAAGGATGTATTTTTGAAAAAAACTGTTACATTTGCAAAAGTTTTCGGTTTATGATGCGTTTATCTGCGCATTATACTAAGAGGGAATGTCGTGAAATTCGACAACAGTACCCGCTGCCGTAAGTTCTGAGAAAATTGCAAACAATCTGTGCCACTGCAATATGCGGGAAGGCGTTTGTGATAAACGGAACGAGTCGGAAGACCTGCCGAAGACGCATCAATTCCATGGCTTTCGGGCATAAAAGCACAGGAAAAATTGAACGGACACGTCCGATTTTCCCGTTTTTTTATTGGATTGATTTGTTGTGATTTATTTATCTAACAAATTTAATTTCAATATGTTACACAAATCTA
>DYOJ01000087.1:0-2185 GCA_020720705.1 Acetofilamentum sp. | reverse complement strand
CAATTTACACGGAAATTCATAAAGCAATAATTGGTTTATATTTGGAGTTTGCCGGAAAACGTGAAAATATTTAATATTATGTTGGTTATAGTCATTTTTCCAATCTTATATTTTGTCATTTAGTGGTCATTCAATGGACAAAAAGTAGTCATTCATTGCTTTTTTTTGTTTCAATCGAATTTCTGCTGTATTTCTACAGAATTTCTAAAAACATTCAAGTCGAAATAAGTTTATAACATTAAGATTTTCAATGTGTTACGAGTTTTTTTTACAAGAACTGTTTAGTTTCTCACGGTATAATTTACTGAAAATCAGTCTTTATCAACATTTGGCAGGCTTTGCAGTCAAATTCAAGGTAAAAAGTTTCGGTATTTAATTTGAGATATTTTGGTTCGGGAGCATCGGTTTTCGGATGCTCTTTCGGACATTGTCCCAAGTTGTATTTGATGCAAAACTTGGTTGTCATCAAAACTTTAGTGTCTTGATTTTGTTCAAGTTCAAAGGCTTTTTGCATCATCATAACCCCATGACGGGCATAAAATTTTTGTGCCAAACTGTTCGAGATATTTGCACGGTAATCAAGTTCGGACACCGGAAACGGTACCGAATTTGGTGTGAGCTGTTGAGTTTTGCGCATATAATGCTGTCCGAGTGTGTCATTGAGTTTAGTCAGCACCTCACGCCTCATTCGGTTTATTTCTGAAATCGGCAAAAAATATGCTTTTGAGATTGAAATCGTTAAATTGTTGATAATAAATATGGTATCGCCCGATTTCTTGAGTTGGGAAGTCAGCGTTTCAATTGCTTTTTCCGGATTCTTAGCCGGTTCTTTAACTAACTCATACAGATTTTCAACGCAATAGTTTGAGTTTGGTATTTTCGCCGATATTTTAAATCCTGTCTCTATTTCGGAGAAACTTAAGTCAATTTCGATTTGCCTTGCGGTTTTTGCCGATTGCAGATTTTTCACAAATTCATGGTCGAAATTTCGATAGATTTTTGTGCCAATCGGTATTGACAATACGCTCGGAATATAAATAATTTTATCTTCAAATTTATTGATATTGAATCCTTTAAGTTCTCCTTCGGTATCAAAATAACAAAGACCGTCTCCGTTCACAAGTGTTTCGGCAGTATGAATTTCAATAAAATCAATCCCGGTTTTATGAACCACGCCCAGCAATTTCCCTACAGATTTTGAGGTTTCTGCGGTCATTTCCGGAGTTCGTTTATTTAGAAAATAATCGGTATAGCCTCTGCTGAAAGTCCGTTCGGGGTCAGGAACAAAATCAAACTCAAATTTTCCGATAGAAGCAGAGGTTAATGTTCTTTCCGACAATATTTTATCCAATTTAATTCTGTAGAATGCAACTGAATTTTTTAAATACGAAATATCCTTCATTCTGCCCTCAATTTTGAACGAATTTACGCCGGCGTCAATCAGCTCTGCCAGTAAATCGGAACGGTTCATATCTTTGAGCGAAATCACGTGTTTTTGCTTAGAAATCAGGCTGTTGTTTTCATCTAAAAGGTCAAATTTCAGGCGACAGGTTTGTGCACATTCGCCACGGTTTCCGCTACGCCCGCCCAAATACGCGCTCATGTAACACTGTCCGCTGTAGCTCACACACAAAGCACCGTGCACAAAAGTTTCAATTTCCAAATTTGAATTTGAACTTAAATTTGAAATTTCGGCCAGCGAAAGTTCACGTGCAGCAACAAATCGCGTAAATCCGATTTCTTCGTAAAATTTAATTTTCTTGAAATCAATATTGTGCCCTTGAGTACTGACATGGAGTGGCATTGGCGGCAAATTCATTTCCGTAATCCCCATGTCCTGAATAATCAGGGCATCTGCTCCGGCATTATAGATATGATTTATAATAAGTTCCGCTGATTTTAGTTCATTTTCATACAAAATCGTATTTAGTGCAACATATACGCGTGCATTAAATTTGTGGGCATAAGTGCAAAGCTCCTCAATATCGGAAACCGAATTGCTCGCCGAAGCGCGTGCACTGTGGTTTGGCGCACCTATATACACCGCATCGGCACCGAAATTTATCGCCGTTTTGCCGTATTCCAAATTTTTGGCAGGTGCAAGAAGTTCAAGGTTTTTTGCAGGCAATTTTACCATTTATCTTCGTCAAATTCAATTAAATAGCTGATTATTTGTATTCCGTTG
>DYOJ01000701.1 GCA_020720705.1 Acetofilamentum sp. | reverse complement strand
GGTGTTTTCACCTCAAAGCCTTTAATTTCAGGTGAAAACACCTGAAATGTGCAGGATATAGGCTTGCACTTATACCAAACCGCTTTCAAGTTTGTTATTTTGACGATACTTTGTCCTATCGGACGAAAGCATGTCAAAATGACTTTCCGGCGTCCGATAGGACATGGAAACGTCAATTTTTTTTCTACATCTTGATAGCGGTTTGCTCTTAGTATTAAAACGCCGACTGCCAAGCATAAAAAAACCACCCGAAGGTGGTTCTTTTATTTTAAGATACTTGATAAATTATTTTGTAGCTGGTTCTGCTTGAATTTTGTATTTGAAAGTTACTGCATCAGCAGATTTTGAAGGGTTAACGATGTTTTCAACTTTAATAACACCATATTTTCCTCCTACAGTTTTAAAGAAAACTACATCACCGTTAGCTAATTCTTTTACATAATCTTCGCTGGGATTAGCAGCTTCAACAGAAGCCCAGGTTGCAGCATCGTAATCAGCAGCAACACCTTTTTTAAATTTGGTTTGGTTTGCTGTAGTCCATGTTCCGATTTCGGCAAGTTCTGTTCCAATGTTTGCTTTGTAATAATATGGCGAGAAGAATACCGCTTTATATGAGCCGTCTACTTTATTATTAAACAAGATGTCAACGACAGCTTGATTTGGTTTAGCTGTTCCGGCTCCATGACCGTCTGTGCCTGTTGAGCCGTATACTGAACCTGTTTCTAAATCAACAAATTCACCTTCTGATTCCGAGAAGTGCCCTAAAACTACATTTTTCTCAACCAAAGGACGAGCGGTTACTGTAACTTCAACTTGATTTTCGCCCATGCCTCCGTCTGAAGAACTTGATTTTACGCTAAACGTGAAATCTTCTTGGATGTCTTTTACTTTAACAGTGAAATCATAACTGGTTTCACCGCCTGTCAATTCTTTAGCTTCTTCAGTAAGTTCGTCTGCACCAATAAAGAAACGTACGTCTGTCAGGGTTACCTCTGCAGCTACAGTTACTTTGCCTTCAAATGTGTAGCTGTCTCCAACGAAAACTTCAAGAGTTGTTCCGGCAGGTTTCGAGAATGTTACTTCCGGATTGTAAACTTCCGGTTGTTTACAGCTTGATAAAAATCCTGCTGTCAATGCCATTGCGGCAAATAAAAACAAATTTAACTTTTTCATGATTTTAAAAAAATTTAGTTAATAAAAAAAATTAAGGTTTATAAAATTTCACAACTATAACGCCGTGAAAAATTTTTCATTGTGCAAAAGTATATAAATATTTTATTCCGGCAAGAAATTATATGACGAAATTTCACTTTTTTTTGAGCAATCAAACGTTTGTGTGTTTTTTTTTTGTTTATGTGTACGGATTTAAAAATTTATACGTAGCTTTGTGTTTTGAAAAACATATTTGCGAGTGTTTTTCAAAAAGCCTATTCCGGGTTGTATATTTTTAAAGAGAAAATACTCTACTCAAAACGGCTGTATTCTTTACTTTTATACTAAATCAAATATGGTTCTTGGAATGTTTTTGTGGAAAGATGATAAAATAAGAACACAGATTAATTCGACTTTACGAAGTTAAAGATTTCGGCAAAGTTTGTGCTTAGAATAGTT
>DYOJ01000086.1:6503-8848 GCA_020720705.1 Acetofilamentum sp. | reverse complement strand
TCAAAGATTTGTATATTTGCCGTAAAATAGGGATTAAAAATGGAAACAATATCATTTAAAGACATTAAATTATTGTTTAAAGAAACCGACAAAAAGTTTCGTGAAACGGATAAACGAATAAAAGCTCTGACAGATTTATACACAACGCAAGCCATGCGAAGTTTGTTACTTCGACCTTATATTCAGGCAGTTTGCAACTGCCGCTCGATAGCGCAATACATCTGCAAACAAATCTGTCCGAAACTGTTTGCACTCTGAGCAAAGATAGATAAAATCTATCAAAAAAACAAAAGCGTAGAAAAATTCTACGCTTAGCGGAGGAATAATTCCTGCTATAAATCAGTCTATTAAAAGTAAGAATTCCCATTTTTATAAAATTTTGTAAAATGAAATCTCTAATAATAATTTTGCTGTTATTATCCAAGCTCCTATCTGCCCAGACAGAACTCAGTTATGTTTTTTTCAAAGTAGAAGGCGATTCTATTATGGTATGGATAGATAACGTAGGAAATATTACAAACAAAGTAAATGCAAGCTATTATAGAAAAACTGCAGAAGATATTTCAACGGGAAAAAGTTCTTCAGGTAAGATTACAGATTATTACATCTCCGGAGAAATTGCATTCGCAACTTCATTTAATGCCGGAAAACTTAACGGAGGTGTTGTTTCATACTTTAAAAACGGGCAGGTCAGATATCGCGGCTACTACAACAATTCGATGAGGGATTCACTTTGGATATTTTATTACAAAAACGGGACTGTTGAAAAAAAAATACAGTATAATAATGATGACGCTCGATTGACCGAGTATTATTCATCAAAGGGAAAAATATATGTTCAAAATGGCACGGGAAAATACAAAGGACAGTTTATCCCGGGATATAAAATAGCTGATACCTATAAAATATCCGGGAACGTGATTGACGGACAATTAGACGGACATTGGAAAATGAGAGGAAATACTTATGCCGATGAATTCTACGAGAAAGGTGTATTTATTAAAGGGAACTCTAATGAATATAACTACACCGAAAACCCGATAATATCACTCACAGGTTTTGATTTGCACGAATATGTTGATTATAAGAAATTTATAGTTCTACCTTATAATGAGAGTAACTATTATTCAGCAAATCAAATGTTGCTTTATAAAAAATCGAACAATCTATCTCTTACATTTGGCAGCGATATAAAAGAATCCTTGTATAAAGTTATTGCGAAGGATAGTATTCATGCTTTTACTCTTATATCACAATTTACCGTAAATGAAGAAAATAAAATAGAACAATTAGAAACTGTTTCAGATAATTTGAATATCAAAAATGCTTTTAACGAGCTAATTCTATTATCGAATTTTGAGAGTCCCAAACCCAACAATGTAAACATTGCTTGCAGTGTCTATATTTGCATAAGTTGTGAAAACGGCTTCATTTCTATTCCTGATTATCAATTCGGCAAACTAATGGAACTCATAAACCTCTATCCCATAAATAGATAATGAACTCCGATAAGCGTCGGATGTTCCTACGCTTTTTAACTCCGAAAGATTGCACCTTTCTTTGCGCCGGGCGCAAAACAGGGCACGGGACGAAAACAGCAAATTAATAGTCATAACGATGGAAATAGATTATCAAGTAAGAAGATATGCAAACATATACTATAAAATTTATCTTTTTTTGATTTTTCCTCTATTAATAATTATTGTCTATAATTACCTCTTCATCATAGTTTTGATTGCTTTAACGATTACTGTTCTTTCTTATAGACAAGGTTTTACAATTCACTATTCAGACAAAAAAATATTTCTGTATGAATCTTTTTTTAATTATAAATTTGGTAAACGTAGGTACATTCCGGTAGTTGATTATGTGTTGATAAGAGATTCTCGTTATCATTCGCATGATGTATCCAACAATGAAGCTTGGGTGTGCGCACAATTTTACGAAATATCTCTTGTCTGTATTGAAAATAATATAAATGTAAAAATTATACTTGCCGAAACTGATGCGAAAATGAAAACTGTTAAGGTTTCGAAGGATTTATCAAAACGATTAAATGTCAAATTGATAGATCTTACAAAAAATATAATAACTGAAGCCAAATAATCCCAGTACTTTAGAGGCTGTTCGGTCTTCGCCTCTCTGATTACCGATGATTTGGATTTACTTGTTTTAGAAAAATATCGTAGAACAAAGCGGCGTAAAAAGCGTTAGTTTCTGAAAAATAGTCAGCCGTTTATTTTGAATTTCGGATGTTATCAAGAAGGCGACAGCATTTTCAAACAAACGATACTCGACTTATTTTTCAAAGTTATAGCATTGAAAAATAATACGATATGCGATTT
>DYOJ01000086.1:0-6403 GCA_020720705.1 Acetofilamentum sp. | reverse complement strand
TACTCGACTTATTTTTCAAAGTTATAGCATTGAAAAATAATACGATATGCGATTTTATGAAACAGGTTACAGTTCGGTAAGAAAATCAAGTAGCGGCGATTTTTCCTTTAAAGTTTTTCCGGCAATGTACCTGAAATCAGTTTCCGAATACCCTGTTGCCTTCAAATACTCTGCAATTGTTTTGACAACTTTTTGGTTAAATGCTTTGTGCATTGCCTTGCGTTCAAAATGCCCGATAAGTCCGCCAAATACAATAAACCCGACCAAGCCCATAATCAATCCCAGAATTACGGTCATCGTACGTTCGTCCGGGAACGAACGGTATGCCGCAAAAAATGCCACCGCCCAAAGTGCCGCTATCAACAGAAATAGTAGAAAAGTAACTGAATCGGCACGCGCTTTGGCAGCAAGAATAGTTTTTTCGGTACTTGATATGAAATTTTCTAAACTTTTTTCGTCAGTCTCCGACAGTTTATCAGATTTCGGCAAGGGAGCGTTACACGAAAAACATCGCTCATGCTCATCGTCATTTTCAGCCGAGCAGAATTTACAAATTACTTTTGACATAAAAATATCTTATTTAGCTACAATATAAATCTGAATTTAACATACCGCAATTTATATTATCTATTTTTCAGCAAATATACGATGCTGTTCTCTGAAATACAAATAATGATTTCTGTATTATGTCAAATTTCTTTACTTTTGATGTTTTCAAATTATAGCTTCGCTACAAATGTCATTCAATGCAGTTTGATTATGAAAATATTTATTTCCATCGTTATCAGTTTTTTACTAAGTGTTCCGATATCGGCGCAGGTCGAAGTAACAAAATCGGAACGTATTGTCAAGCAAAACGGACAATCATACTATCTGCATACCGTCAAAAACGGTCAAACCTTATATTCGATTAGTAAAGCATACTCCGTGAGTATCAGTGATATTACTAAGGCAAACGGGATAACCACAAACAGTATCAGCACGGGACAAGAATTACGAATCCCTACCGGAAACGCATCCGAAAACAAATCGGAGTTTATTTGGCACAAGGTTAAATCGGGAGAAACCGTTTATTCGATTTCTCAAAAATACAATATTTCGGAAGAAGATATTTACTCATACAACAGCAGTGCAGTGTACGGAATTTCTGTAGGCACGGTATTGAAAATTCCGAATACGGCAAGACAAAATTCAGATTTTGCTGACGCCGAGTTTTATTACCATACTATAGTTTCCGGAAACACGTTATTTTCGATATCGCAACAATACGGAGTTTCCATAGACCAGATTAAAAGCATGAACCCTTCGGTAAACTCGGGTTTGTCAGCCGGGCAAGTATTGAAGATACCAAAAGTAAATTATGACGGTACGGAACGAATACCGGTATCAAATACGCTGTCGCCTGATTTAAATAATCTCGGATTTGACCCTTTATACTTTGAAGAACAAGGTGTTACGCCATGTAATCGTTACATTTTCGATAAAAACTATACGTATGAAATTGCAGTAATATTACCGCTTTTTATTGAAAACAATCTATGGGTTATGGGAAAACACACCTCGGACGATGATAAAATGTTTTACAAAAATTCTCAACGTTTTGTGGAAATGTATGAGGGTATTTTGCTTGCGCTCCAAAGGTTAAAGCAGGAAGGTGTCTCAATGAATGTGCATGTTTATGATACCGAAAACAGTGCAGTCAAAACAAACGAAATTATCAATCAAGTGGATTTTTCAAAACTCGACTTGATAATCGGACCCGTTTACACCGAGAATTTTAGACTTATTGCACATCACGCCAAAAAACACAAGGTCAATATTATTTCGCCTTTGGCAAACAACCCGGAACTCACCGAAAACAATCCCTTTGTGTTTAATGTGATGCCATCGGAGGATATGCGTGCACGAAAATCCGCCGAATTTCTGAGCCGATTATACGATTCTTGTGTTGTGATAGTGCACGGCGGAACAGCCGAAGAACGGAAAAAAATTGAACTTTATAAGCAAAAACTGTCAAAATCTTTTTCATGGAATCCGAATGTGAAAGAAGTCATTGTCAAAACAATAAACTACAATGTAGGCGGCAGTAAAGAATTGGAAAAATCATTATCAAAAGGGTACACAAATTTGATAATGATTCCGTCCGAAAGCGAAGTATTTGTTACAAAAGTGGTCGAATTTCTGGGCACACGCACTAAGGATTACGATATTAAACTTTTAGGACTGCCGGAATGGGAGTATTTTCAAAATATCAACCTCAAACATCTTACAAACGAGCAGTTTCACTATGCAACTCCGGCTTATGTCAATTACGAAAATTGGCGTGTAAAAAGTTTTGTCAGTCAATACAGAGAAACTTATAACACAGAACCGAGCGTCTATGCCTTTCAAGGCTACGATATTATGTACTATTTCGGCTCTGCGCTGAAAACCTACGGACGACATTTCCAATTTTGTATTTCACCGTTCGACAAATCACCAAACCCCAAAGGACTGGTCATGAACTTTGACTTCTCCAGAACCGGAAAATCAAACGGATATTCCAATAACGGTTTATTCATTCTGAAATACTCCAAAGACTATCAATTAATTGAAGCAGGCAAGTAGAGAGTAGTGGGTAGTGAGTAGTGAGTAGTGAGTAGTGAGTAGTGAGTTTTTTTTCTAACATGAAATATCTTTTTTCTAATTTACATTAAATCAATATATTACAAAAAAATCAACGTTATGTAAAAGAGAATAAACTTTACAAAAGGCTTAACTTAAAGATATTTAACAAGTATAACACACAACCTTTATCACTTTTAGTATCATAGTTCTGACTACTTGGGAAATACGACTAAGCACAGCTTACTTTATCATTTTATTCATCTCTTCAATTTTTTGTTTTATGAAATTCATCTGTTCGATATTTTTTTTAGCATTGCTGACAGCCGGGAATATTTTTGCTCAAGAATGGAAACAAAATTTACCGTCAAAGAGTAAATCTGAGCTTACAATTTTTGATTATCAAAACGCTTTTTATACCTATTGGAAGCCTTATGATGTTATAAATGGTTATTATATTGACAATAACGGAAACAAAAATAAAGTTCCGGGATGGAAACAATTTAAACGTTGGGAATACTTTTGGAAAAGCCGAGTAGAGATGCCGACAGGAAAATTTCCGAAATCACAAGCAACTGCAGCTTATGATGTTTACAAAAGGCAACTCGCTCAAAATCAACAAAAAAACGCATGGACATCGCTCGGACCAAGTACAACCGAAGGCGGATATTATGGTTTAGGACGACTGTCCGTTGTGGCATTTCATCCTACGAACCCTGACGTTTACTGGGTCGGAGCTCCTGCCGGAGGTTTATGGAAGACCGTAAACAACGGAAATTCGTGGACACCGCTTACCGAGTCGAACGATGTTTTGGGGGTAAGCGCAATAGCTGTTCCTTCGGATTATGAGACCTCAAAAACCTTATATATCGGAACCGGAGACCGAGATGCATTTGATAATCACAGCATAGGAGTTCTGAAAACAACAGATGAAGGTGCAACTTGGCAAACAACCGGTCTTACTTTTGAAGCAAAAAACGGAGAATCCGTAAATGCCTTGGCGGTTCTGCCCTCATCAGACAATACTATTTTTTGTGCAAGTTCAAACGGTTTTTACATCAGTGTAGATGCCGGAGATTCATGGACACAAACCTCCGATGTCGAATTTATTGATTTTGAATTTGCGCCGTCTCAAACTACTGTCATGTACGGCGCTACTCGGCGCGGAACTATCTATAAATCAACAAATACAGGTGAATCATGGGACTTAATTTTTAATACCGGAATCCCAAACAGAGTTGAACTTGCCGTAAGTGCAGATGCTCCCGAGCGCGTTTACGCTTTGTCATCAAATACAGCGCAAGGTTTGCATGGTATTTACCGTTCGGATGATTTCGGAGAAAATTTTTCTTTAATCTTTGATTCACAACCCTTGCTCAATTGGTCAACCAACGGAACCGGAACCAACGACGGACAAGCATGGTACGATTTAGCTTTTGCTTCCAACCCCATAAATGCAGACGAACTCTATGTTGGCGGCGTAAATACATGGAAATCTACCAACGGAGGTAGTTCGTGGACACTTGCCAATCACTGGTACGGTGGTGGAGGCGCACAAGATGTTCATGCCGATAAACATTATTTTACTTACCATCCGACCACAGGAGAATTATTTGAATGTAACGACGGCGGATTGTATAAAACTGCAAACGGAAGCAATTGGCAACACATTTCTAATTCACTTGTAATTAGCCAGATGTACGGATTGAGTACTGCCCAAACAGATAATGACATCACCATAACCGGTTTACAAGATAACGGAACAAAAGCGCGTTTCTACGGACAGTGGTACGATGTACTCGGAGGAGACGGAATGAAATGCCTGATAGACCCGCACAACGCTGACATTCAGTATGCAAGCCAACAATACGGCTCAATTTACAAAACTGATGACGGTTGGAACTCAGGATTTGAAGTGAGTGCAAACATACCCGGAGGTGCAAACGGTGCTTGGGTTACACCTATGGCAATTGACGGAAACAATCCCGAAACAATATACATCGGCTATAGTTCACTCTGGCGAAGCAATGACGGCGGCTACACTTTTTCAGACATCGCTTACTTTGGTGAACCTACAGCTATAACGGTTGCTCCTTCAAATTCAAACATTATTTTGGTTGCTCACGGAAGCTCCTTGTCCGGCAGTCAAAACGGTGGTTCAACTTGGAATAAGATTGCCTCAAATGTGTCCGACAACGGAGATGCAATTACCGACATTACAGTTAAACACGACAACCCCAATACGATTTGGATAACACTCGGCGGTTACGATTCTCACGGAGTTTATGAAACGACTAACGGCGGCAATTCTTGGACAAATATTTCCGAAGGACTACCTGAAATTCCGGTAAACACGATTATTCAGAACCGAATTGAATCTGTTGAAAATCAACTTTATATCGGAACAGACTTTGGCGTGTATGTAAAAAACGGAAACGAAAATTGGATGCTCTACGGTACCGGAATGCCTAAAGTTGTTGTAAGCGAATTGGATATTTTTTACGATATTTTTGACCCGCAGAGCAGTCGTTTGCGGGCATCTACTTATGGACGCGGCTTATGGGAAATACCGATGGAATTGTCGGGAAACTTTGCACCTTTGTTACAAACAGGCATCGTGTCTGAAATAACAACCAATTCGGCTCAAATATCCGGCGAAATTATTGACAATTACGGTGCCGATATTTATGAAAGCGGATTCGTTCTCAGCACTTTACCAAATCCGTATCTTGGGAATGAAAATGTGCAAAAAATTGTTACGGAACCAAATATCAGCATCGGACAATTTTTAAGCCCACTTTCTGAACTGCAACCCGGAACGACTTTCTATTTCAAAGCTTTCGCTACCGGAAATTACGGCACAGGATACGGCAGCGAATATAGTTTTACAACCTTATGCTCAAAAATTTCAGAAATAGCTTATTTTCAAGATTTTGAAACCAACGGAATATTGCCAAATTGCTGGTCTCAAAGTCTAATTTCCGGCGAAAATTTTGACTGGAATGTTGGAGAGTTCTCTATTTATACTGCCTTTTCGGGCAGCAGCTTTATGTATATTGACGACAACACCATTTCAGACGACCTCATTCGACTGAAATTTCCGATGTTTGATTTTTCTACATTCACGGATTTAGTGCTCACGTTCAATCATTTTCAACCCTCACTGTTTTCATTTCAAGATATTTTAAGTGTAATTTATCGTTCTAATACGGCTTCGGAATGGCAAACACTTGCTGAATATACTTCAAATACAGCTACTTGGACTGAGCGTTCTATTGAACTGCCGGAATTATCGGATACTTATGAATTGGCATTTCTGGCAAATATGAAAAATGGCAGAGGTATCGGTATTGACAACTTAAAAATTGATTTACCCGGAAATACAAATATCCTATCCGACCAAATACAATTCAAATTGTATCCGAATCCTTCTTTCGGAGAGATTAATATTGAAGTTCAAGTGTCTGAATATCAAACTTTTAAAGTAAACGTTTATTCAATCACGGGAACAAAAGTATTCAGCACAAACTCCGACGGGGCAACACAAAAATTAGATTTAAGTCATTTAAATAAAGGCGGATATATTATTGAAGTGATAAATAATGATTTCCGGTATAAAAAACTTCTCTTTTTGCATTAAATTTAAGACCTCAGAATACAAACAGTTGATTTCTAAATTATTGTGAATCAATATTTTAGAAATCATATTTGTAATGATTCTTATTCTGTTAAATATTAATTAAGACTAATTCTACTTTACGAAGTTATGCCGGCAAAAGAAAAGCGTGGACGCTTATTG
>DYOJ01000085.1 GCA_020720705.1 Acetofilamentum sp. | reverse complement strand
CAATATTAGATTTCTCTATTAATAACCGCTAAGCGGCTTATCGGAGTGGTCTCAAGTTTACAAAGTTAGACGGTATTTTTTTTGAAATAATTAATCTTGAATGTATACTATCATCGGGGATATATTGAGATTTCTATTTGCAATAATTAGCTGATAATCTGTTACTTGTGTCTATTTAAACCCTCAACTTTAAACCGTAAACAGTATATAACAACTTGATATCTATGATAACTGTCTAACTTTCAATTTTATCAACTTCATCAACTTTCAACTGTGAAAAAATCTTGAATTTTTCAGGTTAAAAAGTTTGGCAGTTTTTGAGTGTTTTTTTTCGATTATTAATTTTTCTTAGCCGAATATCATAAAAAAATGTATATTTGGGCTTTATTTACGAACATTGGTACTCGGCGAGCAACATATCAACGAATTGAATGAAACCTTCAGATTGGTTTCCGATTATGATTTTTCCGATTATTCCGAAAAATCATTGTTGAGACGCATCGAAAAAATCTTGTCCGACGAAAGCATGAGCTTTCAGGAACTTATACTTAAATTAAAAACTGACCGTGTTTTTTTAGAACATGTGGTCAAAGAAATTACCGTAAATACGACAGAATTATTTCGCGACCCCAAAATTTGGCATATAATAAAATATCAGATTTTAAAAAAATTACAAGAAAAAGAAACGCTGAATATTTGGCATGTAGGATGTTCATCAGGGCAAGAAGTTTACTCAATGAATATTTTATTGCACGAAGCCGGACTTGCCGACCGCACAAAATTGTACGGGACAGACATAAACGGAGATATGTTAGCTCGAGCACAAGAGGGGCGATACCCTTTTCGCTTCAATTTAGAATATCTTGATAATTTTAAACAGGTTGTTCAAATAAATCCGCTGAATTACGAAGATTTTAATGATGTTCCGTTTTCAAAGTATTTTGAAATTGACGAACTAAATGACACCATCAAAGTTCGTGAGATTTTGAAGTCAAATGTTGAATTTAAAAAACACAATTTGGTAAATCAAGACAATCTTTTTAAAATTAAGTTTGACATGATATTATGTCGTAACGTTTTGATATATTTCAATGTAAGATTACAAAATAAATTATTTCATACCTTTTCGGACAATCTTTTGCGTAAAGGATATTTGATACTCGGTGCACATGAATCAATTCTCGGTCCGGAGGTTTTTGGCCTGATAAAGCACGGAAATTACTATATTAAAAAATAGATATTGATAAAAACATGCATTTCCATATCAGATTTAAGACAAATTACGAATAGTTTGTACGCCGAAACCGGCTATGATTTTCGTGATTATGCACTCGGAGCGCTCAAATATCGGATTGAACGAGTATTGCGTTCTTATAATTTTGAAACATCGCTTGAACTGATTTCGTTTTTATCGGGTAACAAAACATTTCAGGATAATTTTGTGTCCGATTTGCAAATATCAGGTACTGAACTGTTTAGAGACCCTGAGATGTGGTCGGCTTTAAAGAAAAGTGTATTGTCGAAATTTGCAAAACGTAAACCAATCCGTGTTTTTGTTCCGTGTACGGTAACCGGCGAAGAGTTATACACTTTTATCAACATCATGAACGATGTAGATTTGTATGACGATTTAGAACTGGTAGTGGGTGTGCTTACAAACAGAAATGAATTGCAAGTTAAACAAGCTGTTTTCAGCATGCGAAAAGCAGAACAAACCAAAAAAAACATCGAACTTTTAGACACCGAAAAAACATTTGACGATTATTTTGCCATTCGTCAGGATACTTTTACATCCAAAATTAAATTGCCGCCGGATACACGCTTTATTGTTCAGTCTTTGTTAAAAACAGACTTTTCCAATATGTTTGACATTGTAGTTTTCAGGAATAAGTTGTTGAATTTCAACGATAAAATGCACCGCGAAGCCATGCAAATTTTGTATGAATGTCTTAATAAAGGCGGACATTTATTGCTCGGTATCGGAGAGCAACCCGGGGAGTTGTACAAGCGGCGCTTGAAAGAAATCGTAAAAGGCGAACGTATTTTTATTAAAAAAAGCTACTGATATGAGACCTACCCAATATATCGTTATCGGAGGTTCAGCAGGAAGCTTTCAAACCATTACTCGGATTTTAGAGGCTTTGCCTTCCGATTATCCGCATACGCTTTTTTTGGCATTGCATCGGCTAAAATATGTGCGAAAAGGATTTGTGGAAGCACTTTCTTTAAAATCATCACTCCCTGTTGTCGAACCTTGCGATAAAGACGAGATTCGCTCCGGAACTGTCTATCTTGCACCCGCAAACTACCACTTGCTTATTGAGCCGGGCGGATATTTTGCTCTGTCGGTAGAAGAATCTGTCAATCATTCACGTCCGTCCATAGACCTGACTTTTCGTTCGGCCGCTTATTCATTGAAGGAGAAACTCACCGGTATCATTCTCTCAGGCGCAAATCGAGACGGTGCAGACGGTTTACATGCCGTAAAAAAACACGGCGGAACTGCCATTGTACAAAATCCGGATGAATGTCAAGTTAGAACAATGCCCTCTGCCGCGCTCGAAATTTCACAGACAAACATCATTTTGACGGATAACGAAATTATTGATTTCTTAAAAAAAATGTAACCAGAAAGTTATTTTGCAATGGAAAAAAATAAGACACTCTTCAAATTAGGCGCAATTGTTTTGTCTGTAACAATTGTTGTGTTATCAATTTTGCTTTTCATTGGTGTCAATCCGGAACAAAAACAATCAGGTATCCCGCTGATTATAGGGTTGATACTTGCTGCCGGATTTCAGTCCGGAATAATATTTTGGCTTTTAAGCGAAAACACCGAAACAGAAAGTTCTGTAAAAAAGAGCGAAAATATCCTTTCGGAAACTCCTCTAATTAATTCAGACAATCCAATCATGAATACCGCAGATGTTGATTATGAATTTGTCGAATTATTAAAAAGCAAAACAAACCAAGCCTTTGAACCTGCAAAAGTTGCAGAGCAATTATTGATAACCATTTCAAAAAAATATGCGGTAGTACAAGGTATGTTGTTCTTACTCAATAGCTCGGACGGCAAATTTTATCCCAAAGGAAATTATGCTTTTTACTCAAACGAAGCTGTAAAACCTTTTTCAATCGGTGAGGGTATAACAGGGCAGGTTGCAAAAAATCAAGAAACGCTTAAAATATCGAATGTGCCGCACGGATACATTACAGTGCTTTCAGGTCTGGGCAGCAGTTCTCCGCGTTTCTTATTGCTGGTGCCTTTTGTACACAACGGTCAGACAGTTGCTGTTGCTGAATTTGCATCTTTTTCTGAATTTCCGGATTCAATTTTAAAGATTTTTGAACTTATCAACAACGAGTATGCAGCCGCATTTGAAAAATTATCGTTTTCATAAGCAATACTTCGTAAGATTTTAGACGTTAGATATGAGTACACTCCGAAAAGTATTTTTGACAAAATTATTGAGAATACAAAATTTGATAAATAATGAGCCTACTCCGAAAAGTGTTTTTAGCCGCTAAGCGGTTTTATAAGTATCTGATTATCAATAATGAGTTTTTCTTAAAATAACCGCTAAGCGGCTTATCGGAGTGGACTCAATAATACAATTACAATAAGTTACAAAAATAGAAATTCGTAATAATTCGTGAATTAGTGGTCAATTTCGACTTTTCGGAGTGGACTCGGATATTAGATTTCAGACACTAATTTCTAATTTTCAATTTGCTCCGATTAGCTTTTTAATATGAAATACTTTTCGGTATAATTTACTGTAAATCAATATCTTACAAAATAATAGCTGAATACTCGGGTTCAAAATTATAATTTTCTATGACAAAAGAAGAGTCAAAAGATAGGATAAAATTATTAGTTGAAAAATTCAGTTCACAAATTGATTTTTACAAATCATTGAATTACAACGAAACACAGACTCGACAAGATTTTATTAATCCGTTCTTTAAAGCTCTTGGTTGGGATATTGACAATAGAAAACAGCAATTAGAAACTTATCGAGACGTAAGACACGAAGACAGAATTAAAGTAAACGGGCACTCAAAAGCACCTGATTATTCGTTTAATATAGAGGGGAAACGCAAGTTTTTCGTTGAAGCAAAGAAACCCGCTATCCCTATTCGGGAAAATCCGGAACCGGCTTTGCAAGTTCGTAATTATGGATGGAATGCAAATTTAAGTATATCTGTATTAACTGATTTTGAGGAGTTTGCAATCTATGATTGTACCAAAAAACCAAAAAAAGTTGAAAATGCTAATGCCAAACGATTAAAATACATTTATTACACCGATTACTTAAACGAGTTTGATTTCATTTATGAGACATTTAGTTACGAAAGTGTTTTAAATAAGAGCATTGAGAATTATGCAAAACGCAAAATTAATTTCAAAACAGCCGAACCGGTTGATAAGGAATTTTTAAAATCACTTGAAAATTGGCGAGAATATCTTGCAACATCCATTGCGTTGCGGAACAACAATCTTGAAGAAGAAGAAATCAACTTCGCTGTTCAACAAATAATAGACAGAATTGTATTTTTAAAAGTTTGCGAAGACCGTAAAATTGAAACAGAAGATACTCTTTTTAAACTCACAAAATCAGGTAATTTATACCAAAATTTATATCAATATTTTCAAATTGCCGACCAGAAATATAACTCCGGACTTTTTGATTTTAAAAAAGATACAATTACACGAAATTTAGAAATTGACAACAAAGTCATTAAAAATATTATAACCGAACTTTATGGCAAAACTAAAGAAACAGAAGCCGAATATGGTTATAATTTTGCCATAATACCCGTTGAAATTTTAGGTTTAGCGTATGAACAATTTCTTGGAAAAGTAATCAGATTAACAGCAGCTCATCACGCCAAAATTGAAGAAAAACCTGAAGTCCGTAAAGCAGGCGGAGTTTATTACACGCCTGAATATATTGTTGAATACATCGTAAAACAAACCGTAGGAAAATTAATTGAAGGAAAAACTCCTGAAGAAATCAGTCAACTAAAAATACTGGACTCCTCATGCGGTAGCGGTTCATTTTTACTTGGCGCATATCAATTTTTATTGGATTATCATTTAAAATACTACAATCTATTAAGAATTAGGGAATGTGAATCAGAAAATAATAACGAACAAAATTCAAAATTCAAAATTCAAAATTTACCATTAACCTCAGACGGAAGTTTAACAAGCAAAGAAAAAAAACGGATTTTACTAAATAACATTTATGGTGTTGATATTGATACACAAGCCGTTGAAGTAACAAAATTAAGTTTGCTGTTAAAAGCTTTGGAAGGTGAAACGGAAACATCTATTAAAACTTCTCTTCAAATATTTAACGAACGGGTTTTGCCCACAATTGACAGCAATATTCAATGCGGAAATTCATTAATCGGGACCGACTTTTATGATACCGAACTATTCCTGACACCTAAAGAAGAGCGCAAAATAAATGTATTTGACTGGCACTCCGGCTTTCCCGAAATCTTCAAAAATGGAGGTTTTGATTGCGTCATCGGCAATCCGCCGTACGGAGCATTATTTCAAAAATATGAGACGACCTATTTATTAAATAAATATAATCTACAAAATTATCAATTAGATAGTTACTTCCTCTTTATCGAAAGATCGTTTCGTTGTTTGATTGAAAACGGTTTACTTGGTTATATTATTCCGAATACATGGTTACTAAACTTAACTACTTCAAAAATAAGAGATTATATTTTTAAAAATGTTTCAATTGAAACTATTATAAATTACAAAACAAAAGTCTTTGAACAAGCCGTTGTTGATACTCAAATTGTACTATTTAAAAATCATAAGCCTGAAATTAATCAAAAAATTAAAATTGAAATTGTCGAAAAAAATAGTTCAGTTTCAACACATTCTGTAAATCAATCTGATTGGATAATACAAAACGGAGATCCAATAAATATTTTTGATAAAAATGAATACCGAATATTAAAATCAAAGATTTCTATACATAAAGTTTTAGACGACTTATGTAAAATAACTCAAGGAACAAAGCCATTTCAAGTTGGTAAAGGTGTTCCGAAACAAACTCAAGAAATTGTTAATCAAAAACCTTTTGTTTCAAAAACAAAGATTGATGAAAGTTTTCGACCATTATTAAGGGGCAGTTTAATGAATAAATTTGCTATTTTATGGAACGAAAACTATTGGATAAAGTTCGGTGATTGGTTAGCAGAGCCAAGATACTCAGCATCTTATGATAATAAAGAAAAAATAATTGTCAGGCAAACAGGCGATTCTTTAATAGCAACACTTGACAATGAACAATTTATTGTGCGAGATAATTTATATACAATCGTTTCAAAAGCAGATAATTATAATTTGAGATATATTTTGGGCATTATCAATTCTAAATTATTGAATTGGTATTATCAAAACATATTAAATAACGAAAAAGGAGAAGCATTAGCACAAGTAAAACGGGGACATATTGCGCAACTGCCTATTAAAGAGATTGATTTCGCTAATAAAATAGAGATTAATTCTCACAACGAGATTGTAAAAACGGTTGATAATTTATTGGCATTGTACAAACGATTGAATAAAAGTAATTTGGAAACCGAAAAACAACAATTAATTCGTAGAATAAAATCATCAGAATCAGAGCTAAATAATTTGGTTTACGGACTATATTCAATAGATGATGGTGAAAAATTGATAATTGAAAAGTAATTGATTTTTTGAAAAATTTGATAATAGATTGATAATGAATAAAAAAAACAGTTTTATGAAATCATTGGTATTATTTTTAATTGGAATTTTAGGTATCGGGTTTTATTCTTGTAAACAAGATGCGTCAAAAAAAAATTCAGATACCGTCAAAACCGATACTCTTGTAAGCGAGAATTATGTTCGCAAAATGTGGGACAGAACCAAAGCTTCAAACATTTATGAGGTGAATATCCGACAATACACGCAGGAAGGAACGTTCAAGGCTTTTGAGGCTCATATTCCGCGACTTAAAGAAATGGGCGTGGATATACTTTGGCTTATGCCGATATTTCCTATCAGCGAAAAAAACAGGAAAGGAACAGAGGGAAGTTATTATGCCGTAGCCGATTATCAAAAAGTGAATCCGAAATTCGGAACCGAAGAAGATTTTGGCAACCTCGTGAAAACTGCACATGCCAACGGGATGCTTGTGATTTTGGATTGGGTGGCAAATCACACCGGATGGGATAATCCGTGGATAACGGCTCACCCGGAATGGTACACCAAAGACGATAAGGGAAACATTGTAATGCCCGTCGGGACAGATTGGTCGGATGTTGCTGACCTGAATTATGATAACAAAGACTTGCGAGAAGCAATGACAGTTTCGCTCGAGTATTGGGTGAAAAATTTTGATGTGGACGGCTACCGTTGCGATGTTGCCGATATGGTGCCCGCAGAGTTTTGGAACGATGTGCGCCCGAGATTGGAAAAAATACGTCCCGTGTTTATGCTTGCCGAAGCCGAAAATATCACAATGCACGAAAAAGCCTTTGACATGGGCTATGCTTGGAGCTTGCATCACATTTTTAACGAAATATCCAAAGGCAAAAAGAATGCACTTGATTTGAAAAATTATTATGATTCGGCGTTTATCAAATTTCCGAAACCGATTTATCGCATGACATTTACATCCAACCATGACGAAAACTCGTGGAACGGTACCGAATACGAACGTATGCCCGGCGGTAGTCATGAACTTTGGGCAGTGTTTACCTACTTAGCCCCTGGTATGCCCCTCATATACAGCGGACAAGAATCAGGATTGAATAAACGCCTCGAATTTTTTGAGAAAGATGAAATCGTGTGGAAAAAGCACCCGATGACTGAACTCTACACCAAATTGAACAAGCTCAAAAAGGAAACTCCTGCCTTGTGGAACGGTGAATTTGGCGGCGATATGCAAATTGTTACGACCGATAAGCCTGAAACATCGTTTGCATTCCTACGAACAAACGGAAACAATAAGGTCTTGGCAGTATTCAATTTGTCCGGAAAAAAACAAAAAGTAACGGTTAAAACCGTTAAAAGCTCCGCTACAGACCTGTTCACACAAAAGAACATTGAACTTAACGACAATCAAACATTTGACCTGCCCGCATGGGGATACAAAGTGTTTGTGTATTAACACACGACATGATATTAGATTTGAGACATCAGATTACAGATAATAGACTATAAAAGATTGTAAATCAATGGTGTTTAGTTAATCACCTTTCAAATGGGCGCAGACCTTTGAAACGGTTTAATGCCAACCGGTTCGATAGTCTTCGACCAATCGAAAGGTTTAAGACTAGCGCTTAACTAAACGGCATTGAATTGTAAATCTATATTTTCTACCAAAAGTAAAAATAGAATAGTTCAATAAGGTTTATAGGCTTTTTTGAATATTATTTTCTACTAAGGTTTTATTGAATTATCATAATTTTCAGAAATACAATGTATTATATGAATTTTAAACCTTAGTAGAAGTATCAGAATATGATTATTTTAACCTTATTACGGCAACATTAAAGCACTTAGAATTAAACTATTTTGAAAATCAAATTGGTATTAGAAATCAAATATGCAATTTTTTTTCGGTTTAAAATGAGACCTGACAGATTTCCGAAATCTGTCAGGTCTTTTTATGATGATATGCCGACGGTATAAAAAAAACATAAATACCTGAGTTCGAAATAAGATTATATTATAATTAGTTCTTGTAAGAAAACTCATAACACATTGAAATTATTTATGTTATAGGAATATTTCGACTTGAATGTTTTATGAAATTCTGTAGAAATTCGATTGAAACTAAATAAAAAACTACGAATGACTACTTAGTGCATGTAAGAAAACTCATAAATCACACAAAAACAAGCACTTAGATTAAAA
>DYOJ01000084.1 GCA_020720705.1 Acetofilamentum sp. | reverse complement strand
AGGTGCAATAATATATTTGATAGCGGTTTAGTATAACGTCTAAATTCTTAAATCTAACGAAGTATTCAACCGAGAAACAATCAAAAATGCAAATGTAAAAAATATTGGTTTAAAAAACACACTACACTTTCTATTATTATCAATTTATGCTTTATTTTTGTGTGATTTTTTTAAAATTAATGTCCGATATATTTAACACCATAGCACATCCGACTGAGGGTTTTTACAAAGACAAAGGAAGCCGTTTCTTGGCATTTGCATATCCGTTAGTATCTGAAAACCAAATAGATGAAATTCGGGCTGACCTGCGAAAACGATTTCATGATGCACGACATCACGTATATGCTTTCCGATTTGGAGCAAAAGGCGAGTTTTATCGGGCAAGTGATGACGGCGAACCGGCAAATTCATCGGGACAACCCGTTCTCGGAGTTCTGCGCTCCTACGAAATAACAAACGTATTGACAATTGTTGTCAGATATTTCGGAGGCACAAAATTAGGTGTTCCGGGATTGATTAAAGCCTATCGTTCCGCTGCCGAAGATGCACTTTTTAAGGCAGAAATTATTACTCAAACAGTGAAGCAAAAATTTATGCTAAGTTTTGAATATGCCAAACTTTCTGAAATTTTAAAACTCTTGAAAACTGACGGAGCCGACATCCTCGAACACAATTACGAAATAACATGCAATATAATTTGTGCCGTAAGAGAGCGAGACTCTTCTCTTTTTTATGAAAAATACAGTCAGATATCCGGTCTAAAAACAGAAAAAGTTTAAAAATTCAAACTCAATATAGAGAAATTCGGATAAACTTCATTCAAAGACATTTTTAAAACTTAACAAAAATGAAAAGTGATTTGATTATTTTTTAGTTTTTTTTTGTTTATTAAACACTTGAATGACAATATGATAGTATTGTCCGAATTAAAATCCCGAAAAAAAATTGTTAAAAATGTAAGTGAACAAACAAAAAATAGTATTTTCGCAGTTCGGATTTTAAAAAAACAAAGAAATCAGATTAATATACCCAATGTTCTTTTAGCATATACGTACAGATACGAACAAAATGTTTTTTTATCATGGAAGAAAAAAAAGTGAATCACACCGAACTCGAGCAAAACGCTCCGGAAACTCAAGCTCAAACAACCGAATTATCTGCTGCAGATAAACTGATGCAACGGTTAAAAGAGCGTAACAACTCATTAATCGAAGACACGACCTCGACAGTTAAAACCTCTGAGGATGAAACAATTAAAACAATAGTTGAGCCTGTCGAAGTAGAAATATCGGCACAACCGACAATTATTTCGGAGGAGGTAAAAGTTGTTGAAAATATCGTTACAATCGAAAAAGAAGACGACGTTAATAAAGAAGTACCCAAAACTCAGAAAATTGAAAAACATACATCGGAACACGTAATCATCACCTCTGATATTGAGGAAAAAGAAGACGATGCTCACGAAAACTTAACGATACCCGATTTTACGGTGATGATTCGAGAAGAGATGCTTGTCAAAATGAGCGAATATGCTGCTTCTGACAATCCGTTGGCATACAACAAAGCTGTACAACTTTTAAAATCAGCATATTATACAAAATTAAACGAAGAAAAAGCCGAAGCCCGAAACAAATTTGTTGAAGAAGGCGGAGATTTGAAAGAATACAATCCGGAACCGGATTCAAATGAAACTACATTTGCCGAAGCCTTTAAAGACTACATGGCAAAAAAATCTGTTGAGCAAGAAAAGCGCGACAAAGAGATGCAGGCAAATCTTGCAGCAAAATTAAAAGTTATTGAAACTATTGAAAATCTTGTAAATAAACCCGAAGCATTCGGCGAAACTTATAAAGAATTTCAAGAACTGCAATCAAAATGGGGTGCTATCGGGTTGGTTCCGAAAACAGAACAAAAAAATTTGTGGGACGAATACAACCGCGTTCGCGAAGCGTTTTTCGCTTATGTTAAAATTAACAAAGAACTCCGAGACCTTGATTTGAAAAAAAATCTGGAAGAAAAAATTAAACTCTGCGAACAAGCGGAAGAATTGTTGCTCGAACCAAAAATTACGAAAGCTCAACGTAAACTGCAAGCCTTACACGAATTATGGCGTGAAACCGGTCCGGTGGTTTACGAGAAAAAAGAAGAAATTTGGGAACGTTTCAGCACTGTTACAAAACAAATAAATGCAAAGTTCTCCGAACACATGGAAGCGGTTCGTGAGCAACAAGAAAAGAATTTAGAAGCAAAATTATTTCTTTGCGAGCAAGCCGAAGAGCTTGGCACAACAGAATATCCGACAAGAAAAGAATGGAAAGACGCATCGGATAAAATCGTAAAAATGCAATCGTTGTGGAAAGGCATCGGATTTGTGCCCCAAAAAAATAACAACGAAGTTTATGACCGATTCAGAGCTGCTTGCGACAAATTTTTTGGTCGAATTCGTGCCTTTTATGACGAAGCAGATTCCGAACGAGAAAAAAATATGCAATTGAAAACCGAACTTTGTTTGCAAGCCGAAAGCATGGTTGAAAGTTCTGAATGGCGTAAAACAAGCGATTTCTACATTAAATTACAAGAAGAATGGAAAAAAATCGGTCCCGTACCGACCAAACACTCCGACAAATTGTGGAAACGTTTCCGCAAAGCTTGTAATTTGTTCTTTGAAAATAAGAAAACCCATTTCTCTTCTCGAGAAAGCGAAGAGCAAATAAATTTGAAAAAGAAAGAAGAAATCATTGAACTTATAAAATCTGTAGATACTTCAAAAGGCAAACAAGAAGCGGTTTCATTACTCAAAGATTACCAAAAACAATGGACAGAAGTCGGATATGTTCCGTTTGACAAAAAAGACACCATATATAAGGTCTATCGCGAAGCTTTGGACGAAAAGTTCGGTGAAATGAAAATGGAAACCACTCGAGTTTCGGAATCGGATTTTGACGAACGTGTAGGCATGATAAGAAATGCAAACAATTCTGACGACCTCGCTCATACAGAAATTGGTAAACTGCGAAACAAAATTGACAGATTAGAAGCAGACATTCAATTGTGGGAAAATAATATCGGTTTTTTTGCAAACACAAAAAACGCAGAGGTGATGTTGCGGGATTTCAATAAAAAAATTGAAGATTCAAAATCGCAAGTTGCTCAATACCGAAAACAAATCAAACAATTATCGGAAATTAAATAGACAGTTCTTGTGATATTATCCGAAACACAGTTTATCATCGTTACAGGCGGTGTAACCTCATCACTCGGCAAGGGAATCATTTCGGCTTCCCTTGCTAAGTTGTTACAATCCAGAGGATACTCGGCTACGATTCAAAAACTTGACCCTTATATCAATATTGACCCCGGCACCTTAAACCCTTATGAACACGGCGAATGTTACGTTACCGAGGACGGTGCCGAAACCGACCTTGACCTGGGGCATTACGAACGTTTTTTAGACAGATACACCTCACAAGCAAATAATGTAACCACGGGACGTATCTATCAGTCAGTCATTGATAAAGAACGAAAAGGCGATTATCTCGGAAAAACGGTTCAAATCGTTCCGCATATTACAGACGAAATCAAAAGGCGTATAAAACTTCTGGGACGTCAGGACTACGATTTTGTGATAACAGAAATCGGTGGCACCATCGGCGATATTGAATCTCTGCCCTTTATTGAAGCTGTCAGACAATTACGTTGGGAAAACGAGCAACGTTTTGTAGTTATACACCTTACATTTGTTCCGTATTTGGCTGCTGCAAAAGAACATAAAACAAAACCGACACAAAATTCGGTAAAAAAAATGCTCGAAAACGGCGTGCAACCCGATATTCTTGTTTTGCGCACCGAACGCCCGCTTAGTCCGGAAGTTAAGAAAAAAGTAGCTAATTTTTGTAACGTAAAATTAGAATCTGTCATCGAGGCACAAGATGCCAAAACAATCTACCAAGTTCCTTTGCTTATGTACAAAGAACGTTTGGATGAAGTTGTTTTACAGAAACTTAACTTACCACTTCGTGATGTAAAAGGGCTTGAAGAATGGAACACAAAAGTCGAAAAAATATTAAACCCGACAAACACAACGACCATAGCCATAGTCGGGAAATATGTAGAATTGCCTGATGCGTATAAATCAATAAACGAAGCACTTATACATGCCGGCGCAGTGCATGACGCAAAAATAATCATCAAATATATCCACTCGGAACGTCTCGAAAAAGGAAACATCGAAGAGATGTTAGATGATGTAAACGGTATTTTGGTTGCTCCCGGATTCGGACATCGCGGCATAGAAGGAAAAATTGAAGCTGTGAGATATGCCCGAGAGAAAAATATCCCATTTTTTGGAGTTTGTCTCGGAATGCAAGTTGCAGTGATTGAATTTGCACGAAATGTTTTGGACTATCACGATGCACACTCTACAGAAATGCACCCTGCAACACCCTACCCTGTAATTGACTTAATGAACGAACAAAAAACAGTTACCACCTTAGGCGGCACGATGCGATTGGGTTCGTACCAATGCAGACTAAAAAAGAAATCGAAAGCATGCAAAGCCTTTAACGGAGAAGAAATTATCAACGAACGACACAGACATCGTTATGAGTTTAACAATCAATATCTTGAAGAATTCATTACAAACGGCATGATACCTACGGGACACAATCCGGAATCCGGTTTGGTTGAAATTATGGAAATCCCGGCACTCAAATGGTTTGTCGGTGTTCAATTTCATCCCGAGTATAAGAGCACACTCATGAATCCGCACCCATTGTTTCAAGCATTTGTAGGTGCAACACTTGAAAAATAAGCAGAATTTCACAAAATAAAAATGGAAAGAAATCAAATTATCGGCATACTCATTATTTTCGGTATCATACTCGGATACAGTTTATGGATTAGCCCCTCGGACGAAGAAGCAGCAGAATCAAACCGCAGAAAAGATTCTGCCTTTGCAGCTCAACAAAAAATTGACAAAGAAAAACGCTACTCAGATTCTATAGCAAAACTTACCCGAGACACGCTTGCTTTGAACGATTCACTCAGCACAAAATCCGACTCCGCAAAACAATCTGATTTAGCGGAAAAATTCGGTGTGTTTGCAAAACATATTGACGGAACGGCACAAGACATTATTCTGGAAAACAATTTATTGGAAATTCATATCTCGACAAAAGGAGGATATCCGCATTATGCACGTTTGAAACAATTTAACACATTTGAAAGCGACAGTCTAATCCTTTTCAGTAACGAAGATAACATGTTGGCTTTGAGTTTTTTTGTCCAAAACCATCCGATTGATACTCGCAACCTGTTTTTCAAACCACAAAATCCGACCCTGACTAAAATAGTTGCCGATGCTGACAGCCAAAGTATTGCACTGAGGCTTGATGTTTCACAGACTGAATATATTGAATATGTTTATACCATTAAACCAAATAGTTACGAACTTGGGTTTTATATAAACTTTGTAGGAATGACAAGTTACATTCCCAACAATACCTTTGAAATTTCGATGGATTGGAACGCAAAATTAAAACGTTTGGAAAAAGGAGCAGACTGGGAAAATCAAAATACAACCGCATACTATAAATATGACGGAGACGAAGTTGATAGGCTCACGCCGACATCCGACAACGACGAAGTCGTTTTTGAAAGTAAATTGAAATGGTTGTCCTATAAAAATCACTTTTTTGCCAATGTTCTCATCGCTCATAACTCCTTTGCATCCGGAAAAAGCTCGTTTATCGAAGACCCTGTTGAATTTGACGACCCCAAAAATAAAACCTATCTAAAACATTTTAAATCAAAATTATCGCTTGAATACAACTCTGCAACCGATAATAAATACGCATTTACTTGGTACATAGGACCAAACGATTACGACATTTTATCGGATACACACGTTAAAGCTAAAGACGATTTAGAACTCAAACGCATGATACCCTTAGGTTGGGCTTTATTTCGATGGATAAGCACTTTTGTTATCATCCCGCTGTTCAATCTCTTAGGAAGTTTTATCGGAAGTATGGGCTTGCTCATTTTGGTAATGACTGTGCTGATAAAAGCAGCTTTATATCCATTAACCTACAAATCTTATGTCTCCTCCGCCAAAATGCGTGTTCTTAAGCCTCAAATTGACGAAATAAATAAAAAATTTCCAAAAGAAAAGGCAATGGAGCGTCAGCAGGAAACCATGAAGCTATACAAGAAAGCCGGCGTGAATCCGCTCGGAGGTTGTTTGCCTATGCTGCTGCAATTCCCGATTCTGATTGCGATGTATTTATTTTTCCCGGCATCTATCGAGCTTCGACAAAAAAGTTTTCTCTGGGCAGAAGACCTTTCAACTTACGATTCAATCATTGATTTGGGCTTTAGTATTCCCATGTACGGCGACCATGTAAGTTTGTTCACACTGCTCATGGCAGCAGCAATGCTCATAAGCACCATGATGAACAGTGCCCAAATGCAAACAAACCAACAACTTCCGGGTATGAAATTTATGTTGTATATGATGCCTGTAATGATGTTGCTTTGGTTCAATAACTACTCTTCGGGCTTGAGTTACTATTATTTCTTGTCAAATGTGATCACAATTGCGCAAATTTGGTTATCCCGCAAATTGATAGATGAAGATAAAATTTTAGCCAAACTGAATGAAAATCAAAAGAAAAACAAAGAAATGCCAAAATCAAAATTTCAACAAAAATTAGACCTTATGGCTAAAGAACGAGGAATTCAACCCCCTAAACGAAAATAATAAGTTACGATTTTTAGAACAAATATTAATTATTTCAAGAATGAGAAAAGTTTTTTTTACACTTGCAACAGCTCTGATGTTTGCCCTTGCATCCTGCGGAGGTTCCGGTTCAGAATCTTCTGATACGACAAAAAATAGTGCCGACAGCACCGCAAATGCAGTCAAAATCTCGCTTAATGATTTCAACTCAAAAGCGTCCGAGTATGTGGACAAAACTGTGGAAATCAGCGGTATCGTTGACCACGTTTGCAAGCACGGCGGCAAGCGGCTATTTCTCGTTGCAGACGGCGGAGATGTGCATGTGGACGGCGAAGAGCGATTTGACGAAACGCTTGCCGGTTCTGAAATTTCAGTAAAAGCGATTGTGCGTGAAGAACGTATAGACGAAGCCTATTTACTAAAATGGGAACAAGACGCTATCAATCAGCACAGCGAAGGTGCCCCAGAAGACGCCGAAGAAAAAATGGCAAAAGTTCGTGAAAATATTAAATATTATCGCGATTCAATGGCTACCGCAAAAGTGGACCATCTGTCATTCTATAATTTAGAATACATTTCGCACACTGCAAAAAAATAATCGTTTTTACAATCAAGTATTTGTATATCAATATACTATCAACTGTAAACCATAAACAGGATATCACTTCATACACATTTTTCCGAACGACAATTTAGTCGTTTGGAATTATTTTTATATTACTTAGGAAATATTGAATGAAACAATTACGAAAATGGATGCGTATTTTGCATCGGGATATAGGTTTTTTTTTCGTCGGTACGTCCCTGATATACGGCTTATCCGGAATCGCACTTAATCATATCAAGGATTGGAATCCGAATTATTCTGTCGAAATCAAAGACTTCACATTTGACAAGGATTTACGTAAATCAACTGCATCCAAAGAAGATATTTTAGAAGTCATAGACCAAATTGATAAACGCGATAATTACAAAAGCCACTATTATCCTGAGCCAAATTTGCTCAAAGTATTCCTTGCCGGAGGCTCCTCCGTTGTTCTGGATGCCGAGACAAAACGAGGACGAGCCGAATTTCTTCGAAAACGTGTCGTATTTTATCAAGTAAATTTTTTACATTACAACCCGCACGCTTGGTGGAAATGGTTTTCCGATGCCTTTGGAGTTGCTCTTATTTTCCTTGCAATCAGTTCTTTATTCATGATTAAGGGCAGAAAAGGCATCGCCGGACGAGGCGGCATTTATATTGCACTTGGTATTATTATTCCTTTGGTTTTACTCTTTTTATTTTAACCTTATGGCATCTCTTATGACATTGATTAGCATAATCATCCTCGTTTTAATCGTATTCGGACTTTCTTTATTGTTTTTAAAAAAGATTGTCCCGAATCTGACTTATAGAGTTGTATTTTCATCTTTAATCGGAATAATAATCGGTCTGTTGCTGTATTTCGGCATTATTTTATTGATTTTTGCAAGTATGGAATACTATCCGAATCGCAAATTTGATAAAAAAGCTTGGGACGAACAACCTGATAAACGATACGAATACACCGAAAAACTTATTGAACGAGAAATGTTAATTGGAAAAGATTCGACCGAACTATACAAAATGTTAGGTAAACCAACATTTATTTACAATGACACAGTCGAATATAACATTGGTCAAATTCCGAAATTTATGTCCTTCGACCAAAATTATCTGCAAGTTATTTTCCGTTCGGACACTGTTAACAAAGCGTCAGTAATAACTGTCGAAATGTAACTGATACACTTTTTCGTACGCTTCTATCATCGCATTAGCTTGTATCTGTCTTTATTTTTTAATTATGCACATTTTTTTTTCATGATTTTGAATATGTTATAAAACAATTTTGTAACTTAGCGATTTAATCGTGATATACAAAACTGCATTTATGAACAAATTCATTTACACAAAGGCTACAATTTTAACTCTGATTTTTTTTACGAGTGCCTTAAACTTAAATGCTCAACTGTTAGTTAATCAGACCTTTCCGACAGCAACTTTAACTGCGGGTTGGACAAATACAGCCCTGCAATCTACGGTGGTATGGACTTTTCAGAACTCGCCGGTTTTTGCTACGCCGTATTTGACGATACTCAAGCCACAACCACCAACGAAGCAGTGTTGACCACGCCTGCCTTCAATTGCACGGGCAGAACAAATGTGATGCTCAAATT
>DYOJ01000083.1 GCA_020720705.1 Acetofilamentum sp. | reverse complement strand
AATTTTTTATTTCACGATGGACATTTCATCCAATAAATAGCCGGCACCTGCAAATTTATCTATCAAAAACAAGGCATATCGAATATCCAATGCAATGTTTCGACATTGTGCCGGGTCGTACATAATATCGCTCATGGTGCCCTCCCAGCAACGGTCAAAATTTACACCGATAAGTTCGCCGTTTGCATTAAGCACAGGGCTTCCTGAATTTCCGCCTGTGGTGTGGTTTGTTCCGATAAAACAAGTATGAAGTTCGCCGTTTTCGGCATAAATACCATATTCCCTCGCAGAATATAAATCTTTTAAACGTTGAGGAACTCGATAGTCGTAAATATCCGGGTTGTCTTTTTCAATGATACCGTCCAAAGTGGTGTAATGTTTGTAACGGACACCGTCTCGAGGTTCGTAATCGGCTACTTTTCCATAAGTTACGCGTAATGTAAAATTTGCATCCGGATAAAAAACTTTAGATGTATCAGCCATCGTGAGCGCACGCATATAAAAACGATTGAGATTCGTTATTTTTTCGTCGTACGATTTTACAACCGGCATAATCTGAGTAACATACATATTTACAAAATTTTTGTAAAACAGATATGCCGGAGCATTTTCAAGTTTTTTGTAGTCTGCTTTGGCATAAGTGTCAAAAAATGCCATCAATTTGTCTTCATGCAGAAAAAAAGATTTCTCGAAATAATAATCAACATATTCATCCAATTTTTCCGACTCGGTCAGGGGTAAATATTTTGATTTGATAAATTTTGTAAAATCGGGTTGAAATTTTGTATCTACATTTTTTAAATATAAGGACAGCAATGCTTTAAATATCTTTTTGTCCGTTTCGATATTATAATCTTTAAAAAAACTCTTCGCCGAGTTTCGGATTTTGTCCACATCTTCGGTTGTAAATTCCGAACCTTTTTCGATAAGATATTTCATTCTTCCTGCCATCTTAACGGATTCCATGCGCCAAACTGCTTCAAAAAAATACTCCTCCGCAAAACTGTATTGGGCATAATCGGCATAAATTTTTTCAAATTCAGGTAAAATATAGCTGTATAGCTGTTGGCGGCTGTCTTCTTGATTAATCCATTGTGTAAGAGCAGCTTCGCGTTGTTTTTTTACATTTACGGCATCCAACCTTTCAAGACCGTTATTTTCGCCAATCCATTTTTTCCAAGCATTTGATACTGAGGCATGTTTGTCGGCATATTGGATACGCACCGCCGGATTTTTCTCCATATCCTCGAGCATGATGTCAATAATATTTTGGCGAATTTCGATACGATACGGATTTATTTTATTTTGAATCATATCCACCGCATAAGAAGTGAGATACTGCTCCGTACTTCCGGGGTATCCAAACACCATGGTAAAATCATCAGGTTGAACACCTTTCACCGAGATTGAGAAATGTTTTTTGGGTTTGTAAGGTACATTTTCCTCCGAATATTCTGCCGGTTTATTGTCCTTGTCGGCATAGATTCTGAACAAGGAAAAATCGCCCGTGTGCCGGGGCCACATCCAATTATCGGTATCGCCGCCGAATTTTCCGATTGCCGAAGGCGGCGCACCCACCAAACGCACATCTTTATACTCTTCCTGCACAAACAAAAAATATTGATTCCCGTAAAAAAAAGATTTCACTTCACCCTGAAAATGTGTTCCTTTTATAGCTTGTGCTACAATCTTTTCAATATTTTGGGCAATCATTTTTTGTCTGACTCCTTCTTCGCCGTCATCTTCAACACCGGCAAGAACTTGATTTGTAACATCTTCCATGCTAACAAGAAATGTAACGGTCAAACCGGGGTTTCGCAATTCGTCTTTTGGTGTTTTTGCCCAAAAACCATCCGTGAGATAATCGTGTTCGAGCGAACTGTGGTCTTGAATTTGGCTGAACCCGCAATGGTGATTAGTGATTATCAAGCCCTTATCAGAGATAAGTTCCGCTGTGCAGCCTCCTCCGAAAATCATTACGGCATCCTTCATACTTGCTTTATTGATACTGTAAATATCTTCAGCCGTAAGTTTAAAGCCTTTTTTTTGCATGTCTTCGATATTGTATTTCTGCAATAAGAGCGGAATCCACATCCCTTCATCTGCACGCAAATAATTGTTTATCAGAATGATAAATACAAAACTGACTGTGATTATTTTTTTAAACATGATAATTGGTTTTGACGAAACAAATTTTTTTTCAAAAATATAAAAAAGAATGAAATATTGTATGTATTTTGTATAAATTTCATATCTTTGACTTTAATTGTTTTTTACTGCAAATGATAACATATATAAAGATAAACGGGTTCAAGTCTTTGGTGGATTTTGAGATGGAATTTTCTCCGTTTACGGTGATTGCCGGATTGAATGCATCCGGAAAAAGCAACTTGTTTGATGCTTTTAAACTTTTAAGTTCCTTAGCTACATCTGATAACATAAAAAAAGCATTCGGCGAACAGCGAGGCGAACTATCGGAGTTATTTACGCAATATAACGAAACTGACTATGCCGATGAAATGAGTTTTGAAGTAGAAATGTTGGTCAATAAAACGGTCAGCGATGCTTGGGGCAACACAGCAACCTTGAAATATACACGGTTACGTTATGAATTGAAAATCAGGAGAATAACAAACTCTTTGGAATTACAAGACTTAAACGTGGTATCTGAAAAATTAGAAAACTTAAAGCATGCAGACGATATTTGGTTAAAGAGAATTGATAAAAATAAAGTTGAAGAGTGGCGACCAAAAGTGGACAAAGGCAAAAGAGGAACGCCATACATTATGACAGAAACAGAGCAAAATGTGCCGACAGTCTTAGTTCCGCAGGATGGTGTTCAGGGAGGAAGTAAAAGAAGATTTCCCCTCATAAATGCGACCAGAACAGTTTTGAGTAGTTTTGATACTATTGACTTTCCGCACGTGCTTGCTGCAAAAGAAGAGATGAAAAGTTGGAAATTTTTGCAACTTAATCCGGAAGACTTGAGACAACCGACTAAGAAGGAATACGGCTCTGATTATATTTCAGAAAGCGGGAAGAATTTGGCAGGAGCTTTTTTTCGCTTAAAATCTACCGATACCTTTGTAACATCAGAGATATCCGCTCGATTGCAAAAATTTATCCCAAGTTTTATTATTGCCGATGTCATTGACGATAAGGAAAATAAGCAATATCTGATTAAGTTAAAAGATACAGATAAAAAAGAATACACATCCAGAGTTCTTTCAGAAGGCACCCTTCGGATTTTGGCTTTATGCATCATAGAGGCTGATATAAAACACAACGGATTGCTGTGTTTTGAAGAACCCGAAAATGGTATTCATCCGCACCGGATAGGAGCTATGACAGAATTATTGAATGATTTATCAACCGATTTTAAAAATACAGAATACCACCTGCGTCAGGTTATTGTTAATACTCATTCACCTGTATTTATAGGAAATCTAAAAAATCAAGCTTACAACCCGACTGTAAGTGTTTTTTACTCCCAACTAAGAAATCGGATCATTACTCTAAACAGCAAACGTTATTCGATTAAGGCAACAAGTATTGTGCCCGTGGAAAAAAACTCTGAGAATAAACTGATTTTCTCGGATGCCGAACACAAGTTTACATTAACAATGATAAAAGACTTTCTGAATCTTCCCGAACAATCTGAACAGTTATGAAATACACGCAAATGTTCATAGGATTTTTTGGAGAAGGGACGACAGACTATCGTTTTCTTATGCCTGTTATCGAAAATTCGTTAAAAATGATTTTTGAAAAATCTAATTTTGATATTGATTTTAATCTTATTGAAATCCATATCTCAAAATCAGGATTATCATTTCCCGAACAAGTTGCCGAAGCAGCGAAAAAAGCCCATAATGACTATGGTGTGAGTTTGTTGATTATTCACGCAGACGCAGATTCCGAAACCCACGAACGAGCACTAAGCGAACGAATTGAACCTGCCATAAACTATATAAATAGTATTCAAACTTACGAACTTTGCAAAGAAATAGTTCCGATAATTCCCGTTCATGAAACAGAAGCATGGATGCTGGCTGACACCGATTTAATTCGAAGAAAAATCGGAACCGTGTTGTCTGTTGCAGAGTTGAGATTACCAAACAATCCGGAGAGAGTTTCGCGTCCCAAAGAGCTTTTACAAAGGATAATTGAACAAGTCCAAGCCTCTCGTTCAAAACGCAGAAGACGAGAAATGACAATTTCAGATTTGTATCAACCGATTGGTTCTGAATTAGATGTGAAACTTCTAAAACGACTGACTTCTTTCTCTCAATTCTACTCAAATTTGGAACAATACTTTAAACCGTTCATTTTTTAATCAAAATAAATTATTTATGCTAAAAAAATTTAATTTTATAGTAGTATTTCTGCTATTTTTTGGAGCGATATCTGCCCAAAACAACAAAATGCGTGTGATTTCATCGTCCGAAAATGAAATGATTATCACATTTACACTCAACGATTACCGTTTTAAAACCGTAACAACTCCGCACGGAGACGCACTTGTGCCGATTGCCGAAAATGCTTCATATCTTCTGCAAAAAGGTGCTCCTGATGTACCGAAAATTACGAAATCCGTCATCGTTCCCGATATGGGGGCGAGCCGTATTGAGATGCTCGACAGCAAATTCACTACGTTTGAGAATGTCTTGGTCGCACCGTCAAAAGGAAATTTTACTCGCGACCGCAAACCCTCCGAAATTCCCTATGAATTCGGAAAACAATACGAAACCGACCAAGATTTTCCGGGAAAACTTGCCGGTATGGGTACACCCTATATCGTTCGAGACTATCGCGGACAAACGGTTGATATTTATCCTTTCCAGTACAATCCGAAAACTAAAAGTTTGAAGGTTTATTCGGAAATCACCGTAAAAATCAGTTTTGAACGTGTCAAAGGAACGAACGAATTGCTCAGAACTCAAAATTTAGCTTCGGTTGAAAAACAATTCTCGGAAATTTACAAATCACATTTCCTGAATTTTGATGAAAAAAGCAGATACACACCTACGGAAGAATCCGGTAATATGTTGATAATCTGCAATGATGCTTGGATGTCGGCAATGCAACCATTTGTGGATTGGAAAAACACCATCGGACGCCCGACCGTCATGGTCAGCAAAACAACTGCAGGAGCAAATGCTGCCGCCATTAAAACGTATGTTCAAAATTATTACAATACCAACGGCTTGACATACTTACTGTTAGTCGGTGATGCTGCGCAAGTTCCGACAAACTCCGGCGGAGGTTTAGGCGGCGACTCCGACAATGCGTATGCGTATGTTACGGGAAGTGACAGTTATCAAGAATTTTTTGTGGGACGATTTTCCGCCGAGAATGAAGCGCACGTAGCAACCCAAGTTTTGCGTACTATTGAATATGAAAAAGGAGACCAACTTGCCGACGGATTTTTGAACCGAGCTATGGGTATAGCCTCAGCAGAAGGTGACGGTCAAGGCGATGACGGTGAAGCAGACTATACACATGCTCGTAATATGCTTACAGACATGCTCGGATTTACTTATGATACACCAAGTTACGAAATTTTTGACGGCTCGCAAGGCGGAAATGATGCCTCCGGAAATGCTACAGCAGCCCAAGTTGCTGCGGCTCTAAATGCAGGTGCAGGTGTAATAACCTATACCGGGCACGGCTCCGATACTTACTGGGTAAGTTCAGGTTTTGACGTTGATGACGTGAATGCACTTACAAATAACAACAAGTTACCCTTCATTTTTGACGTAGCTTGTGTAAACGGTAATTTTGTAGGAATGACCTGCTTCGGTGAAGCGTGGATGCGAGCAGAAAACGGTGGCGAACCCACAGGTGCCATTGCAATATGTGCCTCAACCATCAATCAATCATGGTCGCCGCCTATGGCTGCACAGGATGAAATGGTGGATATTTTAGTCGAATCGTATCAAAACAACATTAAACGAACATTCACAGGAATTGTAGTAAACGGCATGTTTTTAATGAACGACGAATATCAAGATTATGCAATGACCGATACGTGGACAACCTTTGGCGACCCCTCCGTAATGGTTCGTACCGACAACCCTGACGAGATGTCAGTTACACACAACGCAGAACACATTTTCGGACAAAGTACATTTTCATTTTCTTGCGATTTTGACGGTGCTTTTGCCTGTTTGTCCAAAGACGGTGCTATTATCGGAACAGCAACTGTTGCAGGAGGCACTGCCTCAATTCCGGTTTCGGGTGTAAACCCCGGCGAGACGATGACACTTGCCGTAACCGGTTTTAACAAAGTTACTTATTTACAAGATATTACAGTTATTTCGCCCGAAGGAGCATATATTGTTCTTGACAGTTATTCCATAAACGGATTGATGACCATAGATTACGGACAATCAGGAAATATTGACATTACACTCATTAATGTGGGTCCAGACAACGCAACCAATATCTCAGTTACCATGTCCACTACAGACATCTACATCACATCCTTGACGATAAATGAATCCATTGGTTTCGGAACAATAGCCGGAAACGACGGAACCGCAACAAGTTCAGGAAAATTCCATATTGAAGTTGCTGACTATGTGCCTTATGGATACACTGCTCAATTCGATGTAACGATAACAGACGGAACAGATACTTGGACAGCAATGTTAAATCTTCCGATTGATGCTCCGCAACTTACAGTTGGAAATATTCTTATCAACGACGGCGCGGAAGGTATTCTTGATCCGGGGGAGACCGCAGATATTGTTATAACTATGACAAATACAGGGAACGCCGATATTTCAAATATTTTGACATACCTAAGTTCGATATCAAGTGATTTAGTTCTAAATACATCAGAAACATCAGCAATAGCACTTGCATCAGGAGTTACAGAAAGTTTTACGTTCAATATTTCTGCCGACATGAGCACAGCACCGGGCACACCTGCAACGCTCACATTTGATGCAACCGGCGGTGATTTCGACCAATATTCTGCCTCAAAAGATTTTGAAATTATTATCGGATTTGTTCCGGAGTACTGCGAATCAGGTGCCGAATATGATGGAGATTCAATGATAGATGCTTTTAGTTTTGGTAATGTAACAAACAACACCTCAGCAGATTGTGCAACTTATAGCGATTTTACCGAAGATGAAAGCTTAACAGATGTATTCATTATCGGCACATCGTTCAATTTCAGCTTGTCCCTCGGAACCTGCGGCGGAAACTATACCAAAATGGCTAAAATATTTATTGATTGGAACTATGACGGCGATTTTAATGACGCCGATGAAACTGTTTATACTTCAACCACCGCTGCCGCAGACCTTACTTTTACAGGCATCATTTCAATTCCGATAAGTGCTTTAAGCGGTCCGAAATTTATGAGAATCGTTTCTATTGAAACAACGGACGCCTCCGACATATCTCCATGTGTGACATATAGTTACGGCGAAACGGAAGATTACAAATTGTATTTAATAACTCCGGTTGCCCCTGTTGCTGACTTTACGGCATCTGCAACAACTGTAACAGTGAGTGAAAATGTACAATTTACCGATTTATCTACAAACTATCCGAGCGAGTGGATATGGACAATTTCCGGTACAGAAAATATTGATTATGAGTATAACAACGGCACAAGTTCCAACAGTAAACATCCAAAAGTAAAATTCTTAAACACCGGTGTTTACACAGTTTCTCTTGAGGTTGAAAATCTGTCAGGTTCAAGCTCTGTTACCAAAACGGATTATATCACAGTAAATCCGATTTCAACCCCGCCGGTTGCTGATTTCAGTGCAAATACCACCTTAATTCCGTCCGGAAATTTTATAGTTTTCACTGATTTATCAACCAATCTGCCAACAGCTTGGGCTTGGGAAATCAGTCCTTCTTCGGGAGTAAATTTTGTAAACGGTTCTACCCAAAGTTCGCAAAATCCTGAAATTCAATTTTCAATATCAGGTTCTTACACCATAAGTTTGGTTTCATCAAATGAATTTGGAGATTCCGAAACGGAAATAAAAACGAACTATATTATTGTAACAGACGAACTTGTTATCGGAGAAGGTACCATCGAAACAATAAATTATCCGTTTTATAATTACTTCGAAAACAATAAATCGCAAATGATTTACTTGTCAAACGAATTGGGAGCAGCAAAACAATTAACTTCGCTGTCGTTTGATTTCAGTGATGTAACTAACGTCATAGCTGACAGAACAATGTCGAACTTGTCAATTAAAATGATGCACACAAGCCAAAGTTCCGGAACTGCCTATCTTCCTAACACGAGTGCAGAAGAAGTATTTTTTGCAGACACCTACACCTTACCCGGAACAACAGGCTGGCAAACATTTGAATTATCCGGTTTTGAATACAACGGTACCGATAATTTGATGATAGAAGTTGTTTGGGGAGATAACGGGTTTTATACAGGCGGGGATGATTTTTACAAAGTACATGCATCCGCTGTTGCTACGGGCTCTGTAATCTATGGCTTTGCTGATTATGAAACACCTCCGAATATGGACGGCACGTCATCTTCTCGCCCGAATATTAAATTAGCTTTTGAACCCGGAACTATAGACAATCAACGAGTTATTTCAGGCTCATTTAAAGTATATCCCAATCCGTCAAAAGGTCTATTTGCAGTAGAAACTTTGTCGGATGTTGCTGAAATATCTATTTACAACCTCAACGGTCAGTTGATTTTTAAAACATTTACAGACTCAAAACTTACAAATGTTGATTTATCAAATCAATCTGCCGGCGTTTATTTGGTCAAAATATCAGACGTATCAAATTCATACACACAGAAATTGATTATCAGATAATTACATCACATCCTATCTCAAAGAACTGTCCGATTATAACAATTTCGGACAGTTTTTTTATGTAGATATTGAGTGAAAAACTTAAAATAAAAATTGACATTAATTCAGTTCTTATCATTTGTTT
>DYOJ01000700.1 GCA_020720705.1 Acetofilamentum sp. | reverse complement strand
TAAAAAGAAAAAATAATATAAGATGTTCAATTTATTTTTTCACAAAGACTAAGCACAAACTTTGCCGAAATCTTTAACTTAGTAAAGTCGAATTAAACTACTTTTTGGTTTCATCGAATGTAAATAAAGTTTTTAAATCAATATCTAATGCATTGGCAAATTTTTCAATATTCGAAAGTGTAATATTTCTTTCTGCTCGTTCAACCATACCGATATATGTTCTGTGAAAACCTGTTAATTCAGCAAATTTCTCTTGAGAAAGATTTCTTTTAATCCTTTCGTTTTTGATTTTGTCTCCAAAAATTTGTAGTATTGTTTGCTGATTCATATTGAAAAATTTATGCAAAATAATGCTAATTAAAAGTAGCAATCAACATACAAGACGTGGCAAATTGTTAAATTTCACATTGTTAAGAAAATTTAAGATAACTAAATGATAATAAAGTACATAACAAATAATACTACAATCACAGCTTTTTCTGCAAGAAGTTAAATTTGAAACTTCTGTGCAATAAGGTATCGTTGGGAATAAATTGAATCCATTGTTTTAACATAACTGCTTTAGAAAATCGGCGTGTGATATTTTACTGAAAAATATTCTTAACGGCAACTGAATATCAAATATAATTTTAGACAAATGACGAAAAACAATATTATTGCAATTGACGGACACTCGTCGTGCGGCAAAAGCACTCTTGCAAAACGACTTGCAAAACAGTTCGGTTACAGATACATTGACACCGGTGCCATGTATCGTGCCGTAACCTTATTTGCCGTAAATGCCGGAATGTTCTCCGGTGCAGACCTTGATACAGCTGTGCTTCGCAGTGAAATTGAAAACGGTAACCTTAAAATTGATTTTGCTCACAATTCGGAAACCGGATTTTCAGAAACATTGTTAAACGGTATCAATGTGGAAGCTGATATACGCGGAACTGATGTGGCTCGGCGTGTGAGCACGATTGCTACAGTTGAGTTTGTGCGTTCATATCTGGTTCAACAACAACAAAAAATGGGAAAAAACGGAAATATTGTCATGGACGGGCGTGATATTACGACTGTAGTTTTTCCGAACGCCGATGTCAAAATTTTCCTCACCGCAAGGCTTGACGTACGCGCCGAACGGCGTTATAAAGAATTGATAGCCAAAGGAGAAGTGATTTCGTTTGATGATGTTAAAGAAAATATCTCCAAGCGAGATTTTATTGATTCAACCCGAAAAGACAGCCCGCTTACGCAATCTCCCGATGCCGTATTACTTGACAACTCTGATTTGACTCAAGACGAAACTCTTGCGGTTGCTCTTGAAATCATTTTAAATAAACAGAATTGACTTTGAGGAAAGAAATCATATAAATTATTCTGTAAAATAATGTTGAATTTTTCGGATGAGTCTATATACCGTTTACGGCTTACAGTTGAGAGTTTACATGCAGTATAACCGGTTAATGATTAATTTCAGATAAAGTTCAGTTTATCCGTTTATTTGTTTAATCGTTTAATTTACAATGGTTTTCCACCGAATTTCCACCGAATTTCCACTGTTTTTACTCCGAATTTTCTAATGACTATTGACAAATGACAAATGACAAATGACTATTGACAAATGACTATTGACAAATGACTATTGACAA
>DYOJ01000082.1 GCA_020720705.1 Acetofilamentum sp. | reverse complement strand
CACTGAATGACCACTGAATGACCACAAAATGACCACAAAATGACAAAATATTCGATTGAAAAAATGACTATAACCAACATTATATTGAATTTTTAAACGTTTTCTGACAAACACTAACATCCTATCAAATATTTGCACGTTTTGTTTCAAAAACTTTTTTTGCTAAATATTTAATTATCAATGAAATAAAAATAATTTCAAATGAAAACAAGAAGTTTAATTTATTGCAGCCTTATTCTAATTTCATTTGCGGCACTCGGATGCAAAGCACAAAACGAAACCGAGAAAGAATCGCGCAGTAAAATTGTTAAAGCCGAAGAAATCAACAAAAAGATTCAGCAGGGCAAACCTATTTATTATCAGTATGTTACGATTGTAGGCGACCTTGATTTTACACTTGCGGAAGAATCTGTGATTGAGAGTCCGGGAATCGTTCGGCAGGTGGTAGAATCGCCGGTATTATTTTCGGACTGCACGTTTAAGGGGAAAATTATTGCTTACAAAAAGGACGATAAAAAACTGACCTTATGCAGATTAAAAAACAATTTTACCGTTGTGCGTTGCACGTTTCAAGACACCGTTTCATTTCGTGAAGCTGATTTTTACGAACAACTGAACATTCGCAGCTCCGATTTCACGGAACCGGTAAGTTTTGAAGGCGCACAATTTACCTATCGAAAAAATTACGTTTCGGAGAATAAATTTCATAAGCAGGCAAATTTTAACCGTGCAGAATTTCGCGGCGACATTAGTTTTTTCGGAACTGAATTTCATGACGGCTCAAGATTTCAAAAAGCCGAATTTTATGACGAAGCGATGTTTGGAAATGCAAAATTTGGCGGAAAAACTGATTTTTCTGTTATTCGAGCACGTTCGAGCATGATTTTTACTTATGCCGAATTTTTAGACCAAACAGATTTCAGCAATGCGCGTTTCGGAACACGAACAGATTTTATCTCGTGTAAATTCAATTCTGTCATAAATTTTGAATCAAGTATTTTTGAAGGCACATTAACACTTAATAACAGCTTGATTATCAATGTTTTGAATCTAAGAAATTCCAAATACAACAGTTCTCGTCCTGCGTTGCAAGATATTGATTATCAAACAACAGGCAAAATCATCTTTGAGGGTGCAACCTACTGCGAACAAAAATATTTATCAATAGATAGCTTGCAGATTAAATAAATATGCTTAAATTTCGTTAATTTTTTAAATCTTATATTTTTATTAACTCAAACCTCATACACAATGCGCAGAAATTATCTGAAATTTTGGGTTCCGGCAATCATAGCAGCCTTTACCCTTTTTGCAATTCCAAGTTGCGACTTGACAGAAGAAGAGAAAGAACTCCTCAACTCACTCGGCTGGTACGGTGCCGATGAAGAAAACCTTGCAGCTATCGAAGACGACATTTCCTTTGCACAAGGCGATATCCCGACATCGGTGGATTTATCAAACGAATTTCCGCCTATCGGAAATCAAGGACAATACGGTACTTGTGTTGCGTGGGCTGTGGGCTATAACCACAAGAGCTTCCTCGAAGCAAAAGACCAAGGTTACACCACTTCGGACATGAGCAGCGAAAGCAAACAGTTCAGTCCGAAATATCTGTTCTGGTCAGTTCCGTCCGACCAAAAAGGAGCAGATTGCAACGGAACAGGCTTTGAACCGGCTTACGACGTTATGCAAAGCAAAGGTATCGCCAAAATGTCGGCAGTACCATACACAGACCTTGGCGATTGCTCAGGCTCCGCTTCCGCATGGGACAGCGAAGCTTCAAGCTACAAGATTGATGCGTACAGACAAATTGACCACACCAGTGCCGAAGAAGTAAAACGATACTTAGCCGAAGAGCGTGCCGTTTCAATTGGTGCAAAACTCGGCGACAATTTTATGATTTGGAATTCGAGCAGTGTTATCTCTTCCGATACATACAATGATCCCGGTATGCAACACGCTTACCATGCGATGATACTTTGCGGATACGACGATGCAAAAGGCGCGTTCCGTGTAGTAAACTCTTGGGGCACAAGCTGGGGCGACAACGGTTACATTTGGGTAGATTATGATTTCTTTACAAGTGAATTTTGCTTCTGCGGTTTTGTTGCAAGCAATATTAAAGGTAACCCCGATGAAGACAACGACAACGTTGTGGACGACCCAACCTCCGGTAAAGACCTCATGGCTTGGGAACTTTCTGACGAACAAGACGGAAGCTCAGAATTAGACAGGGCTGCTGTTTATAATGTGTTCAATTCAGGAACAGAAACTGTTTCGGCATCGGAAGATTGGAATATCCTGTACATCTACTATAACGCTTATGACGGCGATGATTGGAAAATTATTTTATACGATTATTATTCGAACGACTATGGCAGTTATGGAGAAGACGGAGAGCTTGAGAACGGTGACGGAATGTCAAGTTGGTGGAATTATATTGATATTCCGGCAGGACAAAGTGCAGCCCAAGCCTTATACGGAGGAGATGATTCTCGTTTCAGATTTGCATATACCATGCCGCAAATCACCGGTGACTACTATTTGGTTATCATTGCTGACGGATACAACGTAATTGAAGAAGTAGATGAAGACAACAATTACTATTTCTTGACCGATGCAGACGGCGGTCCGATTTCGTTCAGCGGCGGCGTAATGCAAGAAGCAACTGCTAAGAAAATGACAAATCTGAAAAAGAAACCGGGTATCGGCGAAGCCTCAGTATCTCCGACAGCTCGCACAGCTGCTAATCGCAACGCATACAGCCCTCAAGAAATACAAAACATGATTAAACACCACAAAGAAACCGGTGTAATTCAACAAAAAGCGGCTATGTTCACTCGCACGAACGGAAAATCGCTTAAATCAAAAACAAACGCAAGCAAATAGAGCTTAAAATTTGTAAACGATTGATTATAAACTCAGCCAAAGCGCTAAACTTAGGCTGAGTTTTTTTTTATGTTCGTTGATTCGGAGAAAAATACTGACCTTTAACAAATCTTATGTCCGAAGTTCTGCATCAATTTTTTATCTTTGCAAAAAAAATGAGAATGAAAGAACGTATAAACAAATGGAAACAAAAATCAATGTTTTCAAAAATTTCCGATTTTATCTTTATTGGTTTCATCGTTGCGATGCTTATACCGCAAAGTCGTCTGGAAATCGGCGGATTTTTTAACCGGATAAAAGCTAAAGTTATCACTCCGGATGTGATTGAAACCGAGACCGCACAAGTGCTCACGGAGGAAGATTACCAATGGCAACTTACTGATACAAAAGGTATTACCCATAACTTTGCCGAAAGTAAAGGAAAAGTTATTTTCGTAAATATGTGGGCTACATGGTGTCCGCCATGCGTAGGCGAAATGCCTGAAATACAATCCTTATACGATAAATTCAAAGACAATTCGCAAGTTGCATTTTACTTGGTCAGTAACGAAACATCCGGAAAAATTAATGAATTTGTGCAAAAACGCGGATATTCGTTTCCGGTGTACTCAATGCAATCGGCACCTACACAAAAGTTTGATTATCAAAGTATTCCTACAACTTTTATAGTCGGCAGAGACGGTAAAATTGTGGTACACGAAGTCGGCGCTGCAAATTGGGGCGGCGACACGACCGTCAAAATTATAGAAGAGTTAATCAAAAAGTAAATAAATTTAGCGCAACGTTTTTCAGAAATTTAATCTTGGATGTATGCAACCGGTTTATCGAGAAATTTCCAACGTTTTTAACAATCAAATATTGCTGACACTACCCGAATCCATAAAAACAGAGCGGGTTGAAGTTATCGTTATTCCGTTGTATGAACAAAAAACAAAGCAAAAGCCTGACTTTTCAAAATATTTTGGTGTCAGTAACATTGACAAATCAGTAATAGACAAACATTTATAATATAATCGGTAACAGATTGAGATTGGTTATTAGGAAATAGTCATTAGGAAATACAGTGGAAATTCGGTAGAAAATCTTTTGAAAATCATTGTAAATTAAACGATTAAACAAATAAACGGATAAACTGAACTTTATCTGAAATTAATCATTAACCGGTTATATTGCATGTAAACCCTCAACCTTAAACCGTAAACATTCTAAATCCATACTCTTTTTAATACAAATAATTCAGATTAATACAAATAATTCAGAGGAAATATGATAAAATCACTTTTTTTTATTAGCCTAATATTTTGTGTAACAACACTTTCAGCACAGCGATACACCATCAGCGGAACAGTGGAAGACAGCGAAACCGGCGAAAGCCTTGCCGCCGCAAGTGTTTATGATAAAAACATTTCGGCACTTGGCACGATGACCAACCGATACGGGTTTTACAGTCTCACATCGCCGGTGCCGAATGTGGAAATTATGGTTTCCTACATTGGTTATACAACTCAATATCTGAAACTTACACTAACAAAAGATACGGTTGTAAATTTCAAATTATCCCCTTCAACCCAAATTGATGAGGTTGAGATTTTGGGCGAAAAATCGCATACCGACAAAACGCAAATGAGCGAAATTAACGTCCCGATTGAGACCATTAAACTAATGCCTGTTCTGTTGGGCGAAGTAGATATTTTGAAATCCATACAGCTTCTCCCCGGCGTGAAGGGCGGAACGGAGGGCAGCAGCGGTATTTACGTGCGCGGGGGCGGGCAAGACCAAAACTTGATTTTGCTCGATGGCGTTCCCGTGTATAACGTGAACCACTTATTCGGTTTTTTTTCTGTGTTTAATGCGGATGCTATTTCCGATGTAAACCTCATAAAAGGCGGATTTCCTGCGCGTTACGGCGGGCGTTTATCTTCGGTTTTGGATATTACGATGAAAGAGGGAAACAACAAAAAATTCACCGGCTCGGCGAGTATCGGCATTATTTCGTCGAAATTCACCTTTGAAGGACCGATTATCAAAGACCGAACATCGTTCATAGTATCCTATCGCAGAACGTATTACGACATAATTGCGATGCCGTTTATCGCAATGGCGGCTGCCATGAATGATATTGAGGGCAAATTCAGAGCCGGATATTATTTTCAGGACTTTAATGCCAAAGTGAACCATAAAATTTCGGACAAAGACCGTGTGTTTCTTAGTTTTTATTCAGGGATTGATAAAGCTTACGCAAAAACGCAGGACAAATGGGAATATTATGACCCTTCCGAAAATAAAACACATTTTTCGTCCGATGAAATGGATTTTGATTTGCATTGGGGCAATATTACGTCTGCTTTTCGTTGGAATCATGTGATTAACAGCAAATTATTTGCCAATACGACAGCAACATACAGCAGATATCGTTTTGTTACCGATATTGCACAAAAATCAACTTATGATAATGATGTAAGTGAGTTTGCAACATCGTATAATTCCGGAATCGAAGATTTAGCCGCAAAAGTTGATTTCGACTATTCTCCACATTCTGCCCATACTGTAAAATTTGGAGGCAGTTACACGTATCACACCTTCTCACCCGGTGTTAATGCTCTGTTTATCAGGAACAAATACGATGAGACGGAAAATAAAATTGATACAGCTTTCGGCTACAACAACATTTACGCAAATGAATACTACTTATATGCCGAAGATGAAATCAGACTCTTTTCAGGGATGAAATTGAATGTCGGCGCACATTATTCCGGCTTTAAAGTGGACAATTCGTTTTACCAATCGTTACAACCTCGAATATCAGCCAGATATTTGATAAACAGCAACTTATCAATCAAAGCCGCATACACGCACATGACACAATACATCCATTTACTTACCAATACGGGCATCGGTTTGCCAACAGATTTGTGGCTGCCTGTTACGGATAAAGTAAAACCGCAATTCTCTGTGCAATACGCCGGAGGCTTGGCTTATACCTTAAAAAATTTCGGCGATTTCAGTCTCGAAGGTTATTACAAAACCATGGATAAACTGATTGAGTATAAGGAGGGTGCGAGTTTTTTCTCGAATTTGGGAGCAATGTTTGAAGAAGGAAACAAGGGCTACGCTTGGGAGGAGTTAATTGAAACAGACGGTAAAGGCTGGGCTTACGGTGTAGAATTTTTGTATCAAAAAAAATTCGGTAAAACACGCGGCTGGATTGGTTATACTTTATCGTGGACGGAACGTCAATTCTCAAACATCAGTTTTGGCGAAGTGTTCCCATACAAATACGACCGCCGGCACGATATAAGCGTTGTGGTAACCCATAAATTTTCCGAAACGTTTAACCTCGGCGTTACATGGGTGTACGGAACAGGAACAGCAACCACACTTGCACTCGAACAATACCAAAGCCTTACGGACATTGTGCGCTCGTCGTTATACGGAGGCAATGCGACTGAGCATATTGCCCACCGCAATAATTTCCGAATGCCCGCTTACCACCGATTGGATGTCGGATTCAACTTTGTAAAAGAAAAAAAATACGGCAAACGCACATGGAGTTTCGGAGCATACAACGCTTACAATCGCCAGAATCCGTTTTACCTACAATTCGGGTATGATAATCATAATCAACGAGTTCTGTATCAATACAGCTTGTTCCCCATAATCCCGTCTGTAAGTTGGAAATATGATTTTTAAATTTGAAAGTTTACTGTTGAAAGTTGATAAATCCTATATTAAACCGAAAAATTAATATTACATAATAAACTTCTAAAATACGGATTTACAATGTTTTAGAGTCTGTTGTCTGTAATCTGACGTCTTAAATCTAATATAATTCTTAATTTCTAATTCAATAAATATGTTAAAGATAATCAAATACACAGCATCTATCATAATATCAACATTGCTATTCGCTTCCTGCGAAAAAGTTTTGGATATTGACTTGCCCGAAGGCGAAAATAAGCTCGTTCTAAACGGTTTTTTAATGCCGGACAGTACGATTAAAGTCTATGTGGGACGTAGCCGCAATATTCTTGAAAATACTGTAGCCGAGTCGTTTCAAATTTCGGATGCAAACGTTAAACTTTATAAAAACGATGAATTTGTGTCGGAGATGACATTTATCGGTGAGGGCTATTACGAGTTTGCCGAAAAACCGGAGCCGGATGCAATTTATAAAATTTCAGCTCAACATAAGGATTTTATTAATACTGCAACAGCGGAATGTAGTATGTTGAAACCAACCGAAATAACCAAATTTGAAATTACCGAAGAAACTGTAGATGAAGCCGGTTGGCAATATACAAATCGCAAATTAAAAATCACGTTCACTGACAACCCTGATGAGCGGAATTTTTATATGGTCGCGCTTCAAAATTTGACTGAATATGAGATGTATGACGAAAACGGAAATATATATTACGAATCGTATCTCGAAAATATTTCCAATTTATATAGCGAAGACCCTGTTTTTGAATCAGATATTTGGAAACAAACCTTTGAAGGTGAAACACTTCATGGTGCGGCGTTCAGTGATAGGTATATTCCCGGAAGTTCATATTCCTTAGAAATTGACGGCGGATTTTTATACAACCCCAGAAATCTCGTAACCGCTTATATTTACAGCATTGACGAAGATTTTTACAGATATATTTTGTCATACCAAAATAATAGTTACACTTCAGACAATCCGTTCGCCGAACCTGTGAGCGTGTATTCAAACATCACGGACGGAATCGGATTGCTGACCGCAACTGCTTGTGATACAGCACAAGTTTATTTTGAAATAGAAAATCAACCATACAACTATAAAATGAACAAATAATCAAATAATTTTACGTATTTTTGTATCAAATACAGATAGTTAATTTAATTCAGACAGCCATGACAGACCAAATTTGTAACGAGAAGCAATTGTTAGAAACGTTTACAACCTATACTGTTGATAATCATAAATTTCCAAAGAAAAAAGATTTGGTGGAACATTGTGGTAAATCCATCGAAGAATTTAACGAGGTGTTTCGTTCGGTTACTCATATTCGCAAGCAGTTTTGGGTCAATATGTTTGAAGAAACCTTATTTACTCTTGCCGAAAGCGAAGAGTATGAAAGTTATACGGTTAGAGATAAGATGCTTGCGTTCTACTATACTTGGCTTGAAGAATTGAAACCATTTCGCGAATATATCAAATTTATATTTTCACAAAAAGCTGTTTATCAAGTATTTCCGGACGACATGACAGTTTTTCTGAAAAGTTTTGAAAATTATACGGATACACTTATCGAACAAGGCAAACAAACCGGCGAGCTTGCAAAGCGTATGCTTATCGGCAATCAATTGAAAAAAATATTGAAAGTTAAGCTGATATTTGTGCTTAAATTTTGGCTTCGAGATACAAGTTCCGATTCAGCACAAACCGATTCCGCCGTTGAAAAAAGTGTGCATCTTGCCTTCGATATTCTCGGAAAAACAGCCGTGGACACGGCTTTTGATTTCGGAAAATTTGTCCTAAAAAATCTAATAGGTAAAAAATCCGCAACCGAATAAACGGAAGCGGATTTTTCAAGGTTTCGGTTAAGGGTAAGTGCACTAAATCGCTTCGGTTTCAACAACTTTCGCGAGCAAATCGGCATAAGGAATCAAGAGGTATTTTTTACCTTCAAATTCCACTTTTTCGCCCTGAAATTTTTTGAACATCACAGTGTCTCCGACAGAAATCGCCGGCTTTTCAATGGTTCCGATTGCCGTAACTTTGGCTGTGTTTTTCTCCTCGGTTGCGCTGCCCGGAATGATGATTCCGCTTGCTGTTTTTTGCTCGCCTTTATCCTCAGCAAGTTCGAGCAATACATTTTCATTTAACGGTTGTAACTCTTTCATATTTAAAACTTTAATATAATTTGATATTTGTAATTTGTAACTTGAAACTTGAAACTTGAAATTTGAAACTTGAAACTTGAAACTTGAAACTTGATATTTGAAACTTGATATTTGAAACTTGATATTTGAAACTTGATATTTGAAACTTGAAACTTGATATTTGAAACTTGATATTTGAAACTTGATATTTGAAACTTGATATTTGAAACTTGAAACTTGATATTTGAAACTTGAAACTTGAAACTTGAAACTTGAAA
>DYOJ01000699.1 GCA_020720705.1 Acetofilamentum sp. | reverse complement strand
TCAGTTCTCAGAAATCTAATATAATATCATCAGGTACATCATGTTAAAAATACGAACTCATATTCTATTCGGACTGTTGCTTGCTTATGCAGGCACGGGAGTTTCTTATGCTCAAACGACTCCTGACCCGCGCGTCGAAAAATTTGAAAAACTGATACAAAATGTAGAGCAAAATTACACCGACAGCATAAATACAGATGCGATTTATGAAGAGGTTTTGAAATTGGTTTTGAAAGAATTAGACCCGCACTCGAGATATTTTAACAAAACTCAGGCTGATGAGGTAAACAGACGCTTAGACAGCAGCTTTGACGGGATTGGAATAACTTATGTAATGTTGCGTGATACTTTGTATATCTTATCGGTAAACCCCGACGGACCGGCAAAAAATGCCGGAATAAAAGCCGGAGACCGTATCATAGAAGTTGATAACGAAACTATTGCCGGTGTAAAAATGAACACTGAAAATATACATAAACTTATCGGCGGAAAACGAGGTTCGGACGTGAAAATAACTATAAAACGGCGCGGCACAAAACAGTCTCAAACATTGACAGTTACACGTGATAAAATTATTGTCAAAAGTGTTGAAACCGCATATATGGCAAGCCCCGAAATCGGATATCTGAAACTTGAAAAGTTTACTTCAAATTCTGCCGATGATGTTGAATCGGCACTTAATGCCTTGAAAGAACAGGGGGCAAAACATCTTATTTTTGATTTGCGAAACAACACCGGAGGATATTTGAACAATGCCGTAAAGATTTCGGAAGAGTTTTTAGCATCGGGTCAATTAATCGTTTATACCGAAGGTGAAAACTCGGAAAGGGTAGAGTATAAAGCACATGGCGGAGGTTTGTTTACAGAGGGACGTGTGGCGGTTTTGGTCAACGGGCAGTCGGCTTCGGCAAGCGAAATTGTAAGCGGTGCATTACAAGATTGGGACAGAGCGGTCATTATCGGTCAAAAAACTTATGGAAAAGGACTTGTTCAACGTCCGTATTATTTTGATGACGGCTCCATGATGAGGCTGACAATTGCTCGCTATTACACACCGACAGGCAGATGTATTCAAAAACCGTACGAGGTAAATAAAAGTATTGTCTCAAAAGAAAATCTCGACAGTATAGAATTTAAAACCTTGACTAACAAACGTATAGTAAGTTCTGCCGGAGGTATATTGCCCGATATTTTAATAGATTCGGATACGACACGTTATCCGAAATTATACCGAGAATGGATGCAAAAACATGTTGTAACTGATTTTGTCCATTCTTATGTAGATAAAAAACGAACGCATTTACTCACTGTTTTTCCGGATTTTCAAAAATTTAATCAAGAATTTTCTCCTGATAAAGAATTGATTACAAGTTTGGTTAAGTTTTCAGCACTATCAAAAGACCTTGAACACAGTACTGTGTCCATAATTTGGTCGGATAAAAATGTTAAGATTCACATTAAAGCCTTAATTGCCGGCGATTTGTGGGGTGTCCCTGAATATCAGAAAATTATGAACGAAAACTCGCCTGAATACCTTAAAGCTGTAGAATGTTTGACAGAGGCTTCCGAATATTCTAAAATTCTTGCCGAAAAATAATGGCGTTTAACAGAATGTAAATCAGCAGTTTGTATTGTCA
>DYOJ01000081.1 GCA_020720705.1 Acetofilamentum sp. | reverse complement strand
TGACTATTGACTATTGACTATTGACTATTGACTATTGACTATTGACTATTGACTAGTAATTTTAACAATCGTATGTTTAGTCATTCAAATGTGATATGAGTTTTCTATAAAGACTGCTTATTAGTCCGCTCCGAAAAGTCGAAAAAACCACTAATTCACGAATTATTACGAAGTATAATTTAGTAGTTGATTGGATATGAGCGATTTACAGATGTTACTTTCCGCAAAATTATCCATATACCTTTTCGTGGAGTGGACTTATTGATATTTTGCCGAAAAACTTAGGGAATACAGTTCGGAAATAAAAAAGCCACCCGTAGGGCGGCTTTGCGTTATCCGGATAATACTGAAAATATCAGACCGCTTTTTTGTCTTTCGCAGGAGTTAGTGATTTTCTGATAACATCTTTAATCACAGTATCCAACCTGTCCAACGAAAACGGCTTTTCAATCACACCGTCAAAACCTTCATCCTTGTACGTTTGATTGAGTTCGGAGGCGTAGTCCCGTCCGGACATCGCAACAACGGGAACTATATTTTTGGGATACGGAAAATTTCGGCGTATAAATTCAATGGTTTCAAAACCATTAAAAAGCGGCATCTGCAAATCCATCAAAATCAAATCAAAATCTTCAGCCTTTAAAGCATGAATCACCTCATAGCCGTTGGATGCCGTTCTGAAATCGTATCCGAGTGCTTGTATGATTTCACGCATAATTTTCAAACTTGCAGCAAAATCTTCCGCGATTAATATTTTATATTTTCTTGCCATTTTTGATTTTAAAATCTGTATAGATTATCGTATTGAACATAGCATATATTGTGCCACAACCGGAAATGTAAACTCGGAATGACTGTACAGTTTGTTCGGAATTTTCGACTTATTGAAAAAATCAGTTTACGAAAAAAAAAACGGCAGGCTGTATAATATATTGATATTCAATAAATTTTTGAGAAATAAAAAAAAGTTATTATTTTTAGAAAAAATTTTAAATGAGCCAAATTTTGATGGAAAATACTAAAAAAGCGACCACATCGCCAAGCCTTTTCGGGGCATTTATACCGATAATTGTGCTAATCGGATTGTTAATTTTGAATGTCAGCATTTGGGGTGATGCAACATTGGACGGTTCTAATCAAACCGCACTGATTTTCGCCGGCGGAGTTGCTGCTGTTATTGCACTTTGGCGCGGGAAAAAATGGTCTGTCATTCAAAAAAAAATAGTAAAAACCATAGGCAAATCAATGTCATCCATATTGATACTCTTGATGATAGGCGCACTTTCAGGCACATGGTTGTTGAGTGGCGTTATTCCGCTGTTGGTTTACTACGGGCTTGAAATTTTACATCCATCCTACTTTTTGACTGCAGCGTTGATTGTGAGTGCATTGGTATCGCTTGCGACCGGAAGTTCTTGGAGCACAATAGCTACGGTCGGGGTTGCACTGATAGGTGTCGGGAACACCATGGGCATAGACCCCGCCATATCAGCCGGCGCGATAATATCAGGAGCCTATTTCGGCGATAAACTTTCGCCGCTCTCAGATACGACCAACCTTGCTCCGGCAATGGCAGGTACTGATTTATACACGCACATCCGATACATGCTTTACACAACTATTCCCAGTTTTGGAATCGCACTGATTGCTTTTTTGATTATCGGTTTTAATATTGAAACTCATAATGTAGGAGCAGATACGGAAACCGTCCGACAAGCCATTGCCGGCACATTTAACATTACACCTTGGCTGTTGGCAGTACCGGCATTCTTAATTTTTGTTATTGTACGCAAGGTTGCTCCCCTACCCTCAATGCTTTTAGGAGTTTTGGCCGGAGGTGTCTTTGCAGTAATATTCCAGCCCCAACTTATTGAACAAGTTTCAGGAATAAGCGGTAACTATGCCGAAGCAAGTTACAAAGCTGTCATTCAAGCTGTTTATGGCGAAATACAAATAACCACACCGGTTTCCGAAGTGAATGATTTATTTGTAACACGCGGCATGTCGGGCATGTTGCTTACCATTTGGCTAATCTTGTCAGCGATGATTTTTGGCGGAGCCATGGAATCCGGCGGTATGCTCGAACGAATAACAGGGGCAATCATTAAACGAGTGAAACGCTCCGGCTCGCTGATAGCCTCAACACTCGCAACAAGTATCTTTTTCAATTTTACGGCATCAGACCAATATATTGCCATTGTGGTACCGGGCAGAATGTTTCAAAAGGCTTATAAAGATAACGGCTTGAAACCCGAAGTTCTCAGTCGAACGCTGGAAGATTCCGGAACACTGACCTCCGTGTTAGTTCCTTGGAACACCTGCGGAGCCACTCAGGCACGTGTATTGGGCGTAGCAACCGGCGATTATTTTGTTTATGCAATATTTAATTGGGTGAACCCGATAATCTCACTACTGATAGCCTACCTGAATATAAAAATCAGAAGAATAACGGACTTCGAAAAAACGCCGGACATTACACAAAAATCAGAGTAAATTAATGATTGCTTGTGTGTGTTTTTTTTTTTGCACAATTGTTTTATTTTTAATTACTTTGCAATCTGCCTCAAAACGGCATTGAAGATGAAAGAAATTCTGTTTAATTTTTTGAAAGGATTTGGTATCGGCGGCGCAAATGTCATTCCCGGAGTATCCGGAGGCACTGTTGCATTGATAACAGGAATTTTCGAACGCCTGATACACGCTCTCAAATCGTTTGATTTGGTTGCAGTTAAATTATTATTCAAAGGTAAATTCAAAGAACTGTTCGTAAGAACTGATATTGTATTTTTGTTGTCTGTATTTTCCGGAGCAGCATTGAGTATTTTTACATTTGCACGTTTGCTCGATTTCTTATTTCGTGAATATCCTGTTTATGTTTGGTCCTATTTTTTCGGGTTGATATTAGCATCCGTATTTTTTGTATCAAAAACCATAAGCAAACTAACTTTTGGTGTAATTGTGGCTTATGCCATAGGAACATCTATCGCAGTATATATTTCATTTCTGAACCCCGCAACAGAAAATGATTCCGTTATATTTTTAATTATCAGTGGTTTGGTTGCAGTTTCCAGCATGATACTGCCCGGGTTATCCGGTTCGTTCGTGTTGATGCTGATGGGAAATTATGAATTAGTCATGATTGATGCCGTTAATCACCTCGACTTAAAAATTCTGATACCTTTTGGCATCGGCGTTGTTATTGGCTTACCTTTGTTTTCTAAACTATTATCTTGGATTTATAAAAAATTTAAAACTATAACAATAGCCACATTATCCGGGTTTATTTTAGGCTCACTCAGCATTCTTTGGCCCTGGAAAAAGCCGATTTTTCTAACAGATGTAAACGGGATAACCCTCGAGAAGCGCAACGGCGAACCGATTATCAGCGCTTACGAACGTTTCTTTCCGGAATCTTTCGACCGCGAAGTTATTTTAGCAATTGCACTCCTGCTCATAGGGATACTCACAATTTGGCTCATGGAACGCCTTGCCGGGAACAACTCCTCCAAACCACAACCGGAAGAAAACCGCTCAGAATTTTCGTTATGAAACGCTACGGACTGATAGGCTACCCCTTATCACATTCCTTTTCCGAAAAATATTTTAATGAGAAATTTTCAAACCAAGCAATTGATGCCCGATATGAGAATTTTGAAATTGATAATATTAAGAAATTTCCGGATTTAATTCATTCAAACCCAAATTTATTCGGACTCAATGTTACATCACCCTACAAAGAAAGTGTAATCCCTTTTCTTGACAACCTTTCCGATGAAGCCCAAACCATTCATGCCGTAAATTGCATCAAAATATCTCACGACAATAACAACATCCACACAAAAGGTTATAATACAGATATTTACGGATTCTCAGAAAGTATCAAACCCTATTTGAATATCAACATTTCACAAGCACTGATACTCGGTACAGGCGGAGCCGCACGAGCAGCATCGGCAGCCTTAGAGGCATTAAACATCAAATACACATACGTCAGTCGTTCTCCTAAACTAAACATGATTGCATACGAAGCAATTGACAACAATCTCCTCAAAAATACGAAACTAATCGTAAATGCAAGTCCGGTCGGAATGCACAGTCTTAAAAATACGGCACCCGAAATCCCATATCACTATCTAACTACCGACCACATTGTTTACGACATGATTTACAACCCGGCAGAAACAATATTTTTGCAAAAAGCGAAACAATTTGGTGCAATAACCGTAAACGGATTATCAATGCTTAAGGCTCAAGCAGAACTGACATGGAGTATATTCAGCCAAATCAAAAAATATTAGGCAAAAGACCATCTTTTAAGAACATTTCACGGAAAAAAAGGCACGATATAATATTAAAACACTATCTTTATCACGGAAAATGGATACCGAACACAAAATAACATTATTCATTGTTGAAGACGATAAACTCTTTTCGAGTTTAATGAATAGTCTTGCCGAAAATTTGCAGATAGATTTTCGGAACAAAGGATTTATGATAACTATCGAATCCACAATATTTGATATGCCGCACAAGGCTGAAGAAGCCATGAAACATACCCCGCCCGATATTGTATTGTTAGACTATTATCTGTCCGATATTAACGGAAAGATTGTTACTTGCGATGCTTTTTTAAAAACAGTAACAACCTGTAAACCCGAAGCAAAAGTCGTCATAATTTCCGGACAAAGCAGAAAAGATACCGTTGAACGACTGAAAGAAACCGGCGCAGCCTTTTATATTTCAAAAGAACCCAGAGTAATACACCGAATTGTGCCCACATTGAAAATGATAATCGAAAAAAAACTTAAAAAATCGGATACTTAGACACAAAACCATTCGATTCAAAAACTAATTCGTATATTTGTCTGAAAGTTTTTAAGATTAAAAATATGCGACTTTTTTCGTTCACCCCTATACTGACGTTTGTATTTTTTACGTCCTTGTTATCGGCTCAAAGCTCAATAACATTTGACCTTGAGTTTCCGGAAATTTTCCAAACCGGAAAAACAGACACTATCCAAATAACCATAAATAAGGACGGACTTGCGACTTATGCAAAATACTCGCAAACTATTCCGAAAGATGCAATTGTGAAAACGATATACAATGACGGAGCCTCTTTCAGTTACAATAACGGCGAACTCACATACACTTGGTTGAGAACGCCCGCCGGACAAACCGTCCTTGAACCTTGTTACACCATTACATTTCCGAAGGCATCTGCACATAAATCGGGCTTAATTACGACGGCTAATTTCAGCTACATTTTTCAAAACATGCACGGTTACACCGCTCAAGAACGAAAATTCGGTCTTACAAAAGAATTATCCGACACCCAAATCAAAAAATCTGAGCCAAAACAACAGACGGAAAATCCGGATAACAGCACGAATACTGACACCAATAACGACTCGGAAAACCCGGATACAAATAGTTGTACCCGCATAATTTCGCAACAAAAAGATGACGGCAGTTACAATGTTTTACTAAAAATAAAGACCTCAAATATTGTAACAGCCAGAATTATCGAGCGAATACCGGAAGGGTTTGAACTTATACCCAAAGATGTTAAGAACGCAGATACAAAGCCCGAACCCGGATTTTATAGTTTTTACTGGCAGACCACCCCCTCAAAAACTTTTGAAATAAATTACACATTGAAACCCAAAAATAACGCAACGTTTACCCACTATACCGGTCTAATGATAACCGTATCAAACCAAAAAATTGTTAAATACGAAATAAAATAAGTGTCTGAATAAAATTAGTTTAAGTTATTAAATTTTGTAAAATAAGGAATATCTGTATTTTACGATAAAATCTAACTACTAACTACTCATTACTCATTACTCATTACTCATTACTCATTACTCATTACTTAGCCTTATTTATAAAACCCTTAAATATATTTTCGCTTATGGAAAGATTAACTGCTAAAGATTTTGTGAATCCGATACATGCGGAGAAATTTGACAATGATTTGATTGCCAAATTTCTTATTCAGCTCAAACGATTTAACAAAATAAATAAAATCTACTCTCAAAATTTAGACAAAGACGGAATAGAATTTATAGATTCAGTATTAGAAACCTTAGGCATTAAATTTGAGGTTGCCGAAGAAGACCTTTCCAGAATACCCGCAGACGGGGCGTTCATCACCGTATCGAACCACCCTTTCGGCGGTTTAGACGGCTTAATATTATTGAAAATTATCAGTGAAAAACGTCCGGACTACAAACTTATGGCAAACTATTTATTACATAAAATAGATAGTTTAAAGGATTTTTCCATTCCTGTAAATCAAGTCGAAAACACCAACACCCGCAACTTTTCGTTTACGGAAGTAAAACGTGCATTGAAACACTTAGAAGGCAATTCGGCACTCGGAATTTTTCCGGCAGGCTTAATTTCGAAAGCACAAGGATTCAGCCGACCGACTGACCGCAAGTGGGACAACGGTTTTTTGAGTTTTATCAAAAAAGCAGAAGTCCCCGTTGTGCCTGTTTATTTTCAGGGGAATAACAGTTGGGTATTTCATTTGCTGGGCGGCATACACCCTTTGTTGCAGTCGGTGCGGATGCCTAAAGAATATTTCAATAAAACTAAAAAAGTAATTCACGTACGTATAGGTCGTCCGATTAGTATCGAAGAGCAACAAGAATTTAAAGACCTTGAATTATACGGACGATTTCTTCGTGCCAAAACTTATGCTTTGGGTACGACGTTTGAAGTAAAAAAGTTTTTCAGACCCCAATTTATCCCACGTGTGAAAAAAGTAGAACCTATCATACCTGCCGTTCCGCTCGAAAAACTATTGCCCGAAATAGAATTGATGCGAGAAAAATATCACTTGTTTGACAGCAGCGAGTTTAGTTGCATGTGTGCCCCTTCGGTAGAAATACCCAACGTGTTGAATGAAATAGGGCGTTTGCGTGAAATTACATTCAGAGAAGTAGGCGAAGGCACAAACCGTAGCCTTGATTTAGATGAATTTGACCTATATTTCAACCAACTCATCGTCTGGGACAATACCAATAAACGCATCTCCGGAGCCTATCGTCTGGGGCGCGGAGACGAAATTATGCGTCAATACGGCGTCAAGGGTTTCTACATACAATCCCTGTTTAAAATTGCACCCGGCTTCTACCCCACACTTGAGCAATCCCTCGAAATGGGACGTTCGTTTATTTTAAAAGAATATCAGCGCAGACCCTTGTCGCTGTTTATGTTATGGAAGGGAATTTTATATTTCTTATTGAAAAATACACAATACCGCTACCTTATCGGTCCGGCAAGTATCAGCAACGATTTTTCCAAATTTTCGCAAAGTTTGATTATTGACTTTTTTAAATCGAATTATTACAACCACGAACTTGCAAAACATATTACGCCTCGCATGAAATTTAAAATAAAACACAACCCGAATTTTGACAACGAAGTATTTATCAAAAATACAAGCAGCGATGTTGCTAAACTTGATAAATTTATCCAAGATATTGAACCAAACTACCGTACACCTGTATTGTTTAAAAAATATATCGGATTAAACGCCAAACTTTTAGGGTTCAATGTGGACCCGTTATTCAACTATTGTGTGGACGGCTTGATGGTATTAGATATTTTTGATGTTCCGTTTCAAACACTCAAAAGCCTCTCTAAAGAATTGGATGACGAGTCAATACTGCTCAGATTTCAGTAGAAATATAATTTTGCTCATGAAAGAAAAGAAATTCTGAATTATAATTTCGGTCAAATATTTAAATCAAGAGCCCTCTCCGAAAAGTATACTTGTCAAAAATAAACGGAATTTTGCTGTATCATATAGTTTTTCAATACGTTATGAGTTTTCCCATCAGGACTGATTTATCCTCTCATTGTTTAGCGTCTTCAATATCGCTCAGGCGTATATCCAGAGCTTTTACCGAAATTTGTATTTCCCAAACTGAAAGGAAAAGCGAAGCGATGAGCAAAAGAATTGCAATGCCGAAAATGATGTGTGCGGCGAGCATTAAGTCAATGTAAATCAAAAACATACACAGCACGCTCAACAGCAGAGAACTGATGCCTGCAATCTGCATCTGTTTTATCAAGTGAAGCCGTGTGCGGATATTCCGGATTTGTTTCAACACAATAACATCGGGGTTGGACAAATATTGCCCGTGCAAACTGCGAATGAGAGCCGCCAAAGCCAAAAACCGATTCGTAAATGCAAGCATCAACAACGATATTGCAGAGAAAAAAAGTGCCGGTGTTGTGATTGTTAATTCCATGACATTGAAATTTTTAGTGCAAAAAAACGACTAAATTTAGAATACGCGACCGGTCAGATATCTCATTACTTCGTTAGATTTTAGAATTTAGATGTTAGACATTAGACTCAAATCGCTTAATTCCAATTAGTTACAATCATACTCTTATTCGAGAAATTTTCTTATCTAATTTACAATAAATCAATATCTTACAAAAAATATTAACGGAGTATTGATATCTAACACATGACAAATATTTCTGCGTTTGCTCGGTCATATATCAATTGTTTTGTTTTCTCAATATTTTTTGAAAGAATTGGATTTGTAATCTTTTGGTCTGTAAGCAAATCCACGTTCCGACCAAACAAACTTTCCAACGCATCCCACAACGCCAAAATCGTTTCGCCCTTTTGTTCCGGAGGCATTTTTTGCAAATGAACAATCAAATCCACATCGCTGTCTTTCCTGAACTTACCGATAACCGCCGAGCCGAACGCATACAATCGTTCCACGTTGTATTTTTGACACAACAGCTCCAATTGTTCCGAATAGGTTTGAAAAAATTCCATGAAACTTCTATTTTAACATCTGTTGGGCACATTATTATCTTATCAATCAACATATTAAAGTCAAGTAATCGCCGTTCTTTTTTCATTCTTATAGCTTATCAATTTGGTCTTTGGTTAGACCTGTATTTTTAATTATTATATCATACGGAATACCGTCTGCTTTTAAACCTTTTGCAATTTCAATTTTTGTATTATCAACTGCATTTTCAACTTCTGTCAATATTTGAGCTGCTCTATCGCGCAT
>DYOJ01000080.1 GCA_020720705.1 Acetofilamentum sp. | reverse complement strand
AAAAAAACGACGGAATGACCACTGAATGACTACTGAATGACAAAACATTCAATTGATAAAATAACTACAACCTACATAATTTCAAATATTTACACGGTATTTTTCAAACACTATTTATCTCCGCCGAGTATCAGAGGCATTCCGTCTTTACCGCTGCCGATAACCACGACTTTCGAGTTTTGCGATTCGGCAAGTTTTAGGGTGGCTTCGATGCCGCGCATTTTCAAAAGTTCAGGAGTTAGTGAGCTGTTAATGATTGAGTTAGCCTTAGCTTCTCCTTCGGCTGCAATTCGCTTGCGTTCGGCTTCACTCTTTTCTTTGTCCAATTTGTATTGGTATGCAAGTGCTTCCTGTTCTTGTTGGAGTTTGTTTTCAATAGCACCCTTAATTTGTGGCGGAAGAACGATTGAGCGAATCAGGAGCGCTGTCATGTGAATATTATTTTGACCTTGAGCCAAAACAGCTTCGGTATCTGTAATAATTGTGGTTTCTACTTCTTTGCGTTTGGTTGAATAGATTTCTTCAGCCGAATAGCGCCCCATGACACTACGAACTGTTGAACGAACTTCGGGAATTACAAGTTTTTGAACATAATCAAGTCCGAAACTCTCATGCAATTGTCCGATTTTTGAGTGTATCGGAAAAAATCGCACGGAAACGTCCACATGAATTGACAAACCGTTCCGGTCAAGAACATCCATTCCTTCGTCAATTTTTTGTTCTTTAACATCGTACACGTACAATTCGTTCCAAGGCGCAATAATGTGAAAACCTGCACTATAAATGTTTTCCTTATCCAATCCGCTGCCGAATTTTCTGAAAATAATAGCCTTTTCTCCGGGTTGAAGGGTTACGAACAGCATACTCGAAAAAATAATGACCACAAGTAAAACTATACCTGCAATAATTGCTATGGATTTAATTCTTTTTTCCATTTTTTTGATATTTAATAATTATTTATGCAAAAGTAATAAAAAAAGTGAATTTTCGATAATTGTTTGACAGAATAATATTTAATATTTATTAAATAACTGATTTTCAGTAATTAATATAAATAAATGAGATTTACGATTTTTTTTCAGAATTATTTTGGATATACTCCTGTAAATTCATAAATAAACATATTGCGTTCGGTATCACCGTCTGTGTATCCGAAAGTGCGCCCGTCTGCGGCTTTGAGGTCTTTACTTTTCAGAGATTTATAGACTTGATAGTATTCCTTTGATGACGAGCCGGTTGTCATACGAGTTGGTGTAAATTTGAAATAAAACCAGACACTCGGCTTAGGTTCGAGGTAGATATCAATATAGTCTCCCGTAGCAGTATTTCCTTTTTTGATACGAACGTAACCATTCATCGTTTTGTTTACAAACACATCGCCGATACTCAAAATTCCGAGTTCGCCTTTTGATTTGAAAGCATCGGAGGTTTGGTCCCATTCGAGTACCAATTGAGAAAATACGATGGTGTGATTCAAACTATCCGGAAATTTATTCCCCATTCCGAGGGATTGAGCCGCCATAAATTCTGATGTTCCGGCAATGCCGATTTCACGATTCAAACCATAGAGCAGGAGTTCGTCTGTGGGTGAAACTCCCATGTTCGGCAAATTTTTTAAAGAATCGGCAATCAGTTTGCTTAACTGTGAATTAAAAAAGAAATCTACTGTCGAGAAAGTTCTGATGCTTATATGGTTTGAGGGCAATTCGTGTCGGTAGCGTGTATATGACTGAATATCAATGTATGACAAAGCCTCAAATCCAAATTTGCCATACGCATTTACTTCACAATTTTTTGTATTGTATTCCATGAGGTCATCCAATTGGTTTTCACCGCGCAAGCGTTCGGGGGTCGAAATTTGGTAGGTATTTTTTGTTGGTTCGTAACGCACTACGTTTCCCTTTTCAGCAACAGAGTAGATACTTCCCGAATTTCCGAAGGGGTCGTTTGCCAAAAACGCGGGAAAAATATAAATAGAATCTTTAGCATACAAAACATCTCCGAAGCATCGGGCAGAACTCATACTTACAGGAGCATGCGGATTGTTTTCGAGCGGAAGAACTACGCTGTCCGGTTGTATTTTGGTGTCAAAATTAAACCACATTCGGCGCTGGTCGCAGAACGGTTGGATACGTGCAAAGCCTTCCATTCGCAGCAAATCTTCGGTCGCGTTCCAATGTACTTTCCCGGTGTATTGGAAATAATCGTTGAGCATCAAGGTATCTTCGGGCATTACATCTCCTTCTGCTACAGACGCTTTCTTTTGGGCATCGTATTTGATTTTGCTGAAATTGATTTCTTGGAAACCTTCGCGTTCGGGGTATTCGTAATGGTAAATTCCGGCAGAAGCAACATATTCATTTTTCCCGAGAATATTTATATCTACTTTGTGAATGGTGTGTTTGAGTGCTGTTACAGTTGTACCGACAAGTGTGTTCATTTTTGCACCTTTTTCAACCACAACCTTATCGCCTTCGCGCACGCGCACCGTAATATCGGCAACATCAATCGTGATAACTTCTTCGGAAGTAAGAGTGTGTGTAACGCCGTCAAATTTGGCACGTTTTGCCTTAAAATTTAAACGCTCCTGACCTTTTTTTATGGATGTATATTTCGTTCGGTCGGGCATTTCGAGGAAAACAGCTTGTTTAAAAAATTTCTTTTTCATAATCGAAACGCTGTCCAACAACATGGGGTCGCTTGTAAAACGCGGATTTGTGTGGTGGCTTAGGCTGAAATCAATATCAGCTTTATGCTTTTTGTGAGTCCAAATCATGTGCGAGGGCGTAAATTCATACTCGGTTTTGGGCAAGGTTACAAGAGCTTTATCTCCGGAGGTTTGGATGACGGTTTTGCCTTTATCCATATCAGTAAACGTACGCATTTCAGTTGCTTGCAGTGCAATTTCCTGTGGTTTATCGGACGTTGCATCGGTTTTGGCTTCCAAAAACGAAAAATTGCAAGAATCAGCGGTAAGTGTTCTGGTTTCAAATACAAATTTTTTTGATTTAAAATATCCTTCATCGGTTTGATAATCCCCTTTTCCTCTTAAACTTTCGGGGGTGTAGGAAGTTTCACCGCTGAATTTTGCTCTTTTGGCATACATGTTCATCGGCTTGTCGAGTGTATTGCCAATCATTTCTTTTTTGGGAATACTCCAATTGATTGCGATGGAATCTCCGACAACTTCGGGGTATTTTCCGCCGGCTGCGATATTTTCTTTTATCGTGTATTTTTTTGCGGTGCATGTAACCTTGTCGGGTGTGAACATGAAATTTTTTGAATTTACGGTCGCCGTAAGCCAATCAACTTGTCCTTCGGCTTCAAGTCCTCTGTTGCTTATGACAACCTGTGCCGAGGATGTTCCGTCTCCTTTGAGCGTAGCCAAACCTTTAAACAGCTCAATATTTGTGCCGTCCGGAACTGTATATTTTACACCGAGTGAATTGTCTGGCATCATTTTGAGTTTTTCGTTAAAATCGGGCACAATTCCGCCTGTGGTCATTCGTCCGGACAGTGCGACGGAATCATATTTCAATTTATCGGTACTTTTTAAGACAAAGGGGTCGGCAGTAAAGTAAAAATTTTCTCGTTTATAAGTATTATCACCTTGTTTATTGTTTTTGTCATAATACACTTTTGATTTTGTTTGAACAACAACCTGCGGATAATTTTCTTTGTTAAGAGTATCTTTTCCGAGATAAATATTTTTTGGTAAATGCACTTTTCCTCCAAAATCTTCAATCAAAGAGTTTGCTTCTTTCAATTGCAAACCCTCAAATTTTGAGGAGCGTATTTGCATGCTGTCGTACTCAAAAACCATGCTTTTTCCGTATAAAACGGCATCGCCGGCGGCAACAAATCCGTTGAAGGACATATTACGATTTTCTTTTATACGAACAGCACCTTCCGGCATAAAAGCGACTTTATGTTCGATATTGACAATGATATTGTTCACACCTCCCAAAACCATCTCACTTGTATTTAAGTCGAGCATTACACTGTCTGTTTTTGAAAAATTGAAAGTCATATTATCATAGTCGCGGAGTTCTTGTCGGTGCTTTACCCAATTGACCAATTTTTTTTGAACAATAACAGTATCAGACGATTCATAATATCTGACAAATCCTTGTTCGGCTAAACCTTTCATGCGAGATTTTACTGCCGTACTTTTTTTATTGATGTGTTTTACATAATTATGGATGGTAAATTCCATTATCCAAGGACCTTTTGTAGCACGGTTTATCAATTTTAAGTAATCCCAAATCTCAAATAAAGGATTTATGTCGTCCATCATTCGCAGCTTTTCCATTTCTTCTTCGGTATAAAAGCTGGTGGAGCGCACCATGTAATTGTTATCGCTCAAACTGATTGTTTTAGAGAAATGCACATTTTTATCGGTATAAGTCCAATCAACAGCCGGTATATCGTATTCCAAACCGTGATATTCATCCACGAAGAGCGACTGAGACTTGCCGCTTGAGTTTCGGTCTAAGCGGGCTTTAGTTTTTGTAAGTTCTACTTTGCACGAAGGGTGTGTAATGCTGTTTCCCTTACCAAAATTTATGGCAATTTCAGCATCGTTTGACGTTACAGCTTCGTAGGTTTGGTTATTTTCATTTTTCTGAATTTCGCGCGAAGTAAACGAGACCGATTTCAGCACCAAAACTTTTTTGCCCTCTTGTAAAATCTCTACAATTGCCGGGTCTCGTTCCGTCCCTTCGATTGTGGCAGTACTTCCTTGCAAACGAAACTGCCCCTGTAAGCTCATGTTTGTTGCTATACTTTTAATTTTCAAATACTTATCATTCGAAACAAATTCCGGATAAGCATCATTTTTCTTAGCCCAAGGCGAGGCTTTATCTGTAAACGTTCCAAAAATCGGAGCTGACAAATATTTCGGATGTTTCAGTTCAACGCCTTTGGCTGAGTATTCGGGCTTTGACAAATCAATGTTAAATTTTTTCAATGTTACTACAGCTTGATTTTTATCCCAAACGACTTTACCGCCGTCTGCTTCAAATTGCAATTTTGTAGGACTGTATTTTCCGGAAACCGATTTTATTTCCAAGCTGTCTCCTTGATTGATACACAACAAATCTGTCGGCGGTACGGTAATTTCAAATTCACCTGTGGCATCGTCAAACAAAAACTGCACGCTTTTAGATTTTGAAAACCAGCTCACAAGTTTTGAAGTATAAACAGCTTGATATAGTGCCAGACCCGTAGTTTGTTTCATAAAGGTTGTAATCTCAGACATCAAAACATCGCTACGTTTCAAATTGTATTCCAGATAATTGAGCCACGTTTTATGGTTTCCGTCCGACATATTTTTGGATATGACAAGATTAGAATATAGATAACGATGTACTCCGATTTTGGGTTGAAAACGGTGCATGAAATTCGATATTGTAACCATTTGCTTTTGTCGTTTTGCATCAGCAGTTGAATACAAAATTTCAGTTTCTGTCAAAATACTGTCAATCGCAATCGTGATTTCGAAATCTTTTTTAACGGTATCCACCGGAAATTTTCTACCCTTTGCCTCCTCTTCCCTTTGCCTTGCCATAGCTTCGGATTCGGCTTTGAATAAAAGTTTCAATTGGCTGATATACAATGAATCCGTAAATTGAACCTGACCGGAAAGTGAAGTTTCGGCAAAAACAAAAATACAGACCGAAACACATAAGAATCGCAAATATTTCATCGTAAAATGTTTATACTGTTGAACGATATGGTTTGAAATACTCAGTTTGAGAAAATGAATTTCTTTTTTTCTGAAAATTTTTCGTAAATATAAACGTTTTTTTTGCAATTTTGCAACATCAAAGAGACCGTTTTTTTTGTTCGGCTCAATATTAATTCTTTTCCAAACGATGAATCGCCGTAAATCTTTAATAATATATATAAAATCTATTTCCTATATATTCATTATCAGCCTGATAACTTATATTGTTATGGCTGTCATAACCCATTTTTCCATAAATAATTCGCATCCTGAATATAGTTACACAGACAGCTTGCGTGCCCTTACAGATACCTCGACCCCGATATTCAAATTTGTCATCGGGTTTGGACTCTTGGCATTAAGTATGATTCTCATAGCGGTTACAGTAAAATTTATCTACACATTATTTACTGATAATAAATCAGTTAAAGGTTAATTCAAATGAAATACACTACAGATTTTATTAAATACCTCCTAATTTTGTCAATACTAATAAGTGTTACGACAAAACTCACTGCGCAGGAATTGCAAAACCATGAGTATCCGCGAGGCGATATGCGAATTATGTTCTACAACGTAGAAAATTTATTTGATGTCTATGACGATTCCTTAAAAACTGACGAAGATTTCACACCCGAAGGTGCAAAACATTGGACTCCGTCAAAATATCAAAAAAAACTATTTAATATTTCCAAAGTTATTACGGCTGTAGGTCAGTGGGAATATCCAGAACTTGTTGGTATGTGCGAAATTGAAAACCGATTTGTGTTGGAGGAATTACTTAAACGTACGGCTCTTAAAAATTTCAACTACAGAATTATCCATAAAGATTCGCCTGATAATCGCGGAATTGACGTCGCACTACTCTACCGAAGCGACCGTTTTACGCCCATAGATTTTGAGCCGGTAAAAGTTCGATTTCCGTTTGATGCCAACAAACCTACCCGCGATATTCTATACGTTAAAGGCAAAACCTATACTAACGATACACTTCATATCTTTGTAAACCATTGGCCCTCACGATGGGGAGGCCAAATGGCTACTGACGAAAAACGCATGTACGCTGCCTCCGTTGTCAAACGAAAAACCGATTCGTTGTTCAAAGCAGAACGTAACCCGAAAATAATTGTCATCGGTGATTTGAATGATTATCCGCAAAACAATAGTTTAGTCGAAGTTCTTGAAGCCCAGACAAAATTTGACGACATTAAAGATAGGAAACTTTACAATTTAGCCTTTTATCTGCAAGAATCCAAGGGAAAAGGCTCACACAAACACGAAGGAGAATGGGGCGTTCTCGACCAAATTATCGTGTCCGGATTCCTACTTAACTCAAAATCAAACCTTTCAAGCACCATTGACGATGCGCATGTTTTTGAAGCTCCGTTTCTGCTGGAACCGGATTTGACTTACACGGGTTTTATCACCTACCGAACGTATATCGGGATGACTTACCACGACGGATTTGCCGACCATTTGCCTGTTTATATTGATTTGTGGCTAAAAAAATGACATTCAAACGCATTGTAAAAGCCGTAAACGGAATTTGTGCTGATACATTCAAAAATCAATTATTGAACATTTCCGAAGAGCATGACAGGTTTATACTTTTAGACAGTAACAATTACGAAGGCTATCCATATTCCGAGTTCGGTTTTTTGTGTGCTTTCGATTCGATTTCGGAAATAGAAGCAAACAACCATAAATTTGATATTCAAGAACTTACTGACTACCATCGCATAATTTCCGATTGGACATTCGGGTATATCAGCTATGAGAGTTTGCAAACGGATAATGATACTTTCGGTCTGTTTTTTTTTCAACCTCGTTTTGTATTTTTTCAAAAAGAAGACAAAATCTACGCAGCCGTTCACCCTGAACACGATAACGACGAAACCATAAATACACTTATAAATCAGATACTTACAAAACAAACAAATCAGAAACAAGGAGACAAAATCACCCTAAAAACAGATATGAGTTTTGATAAATATCAAACCGCTTTCAAATCAATTCAGCAACATATAAGGAGAGGTGATACTTACGAAGTGAATTTTTGCATAAATTTTAAAACAGAAGTAAAAAATTTATATCCTGTTTCGATATACAAATCACTCATTACCAAAACTAAAGCACCTTTTTCGGCTTTTCTGAGAAAATCAAACACCTATGTCTTAAGCGCAAGTCCGGAACGGTTCTTAAAACATACCGAACTAAAACTAATAGCCCAACCCATGAAAGGAACTGCCGGTCGCGGAAAAAATCAGGCAGAAGATATTGATATTCAATATGAATTGTCCGTAAACACAAAAGAACGTGCCGAAAATATCATGATAACAGACCTTGTTCGTAATGATTTGTCCCGATTTGCGCTTCGCAACAGCGTTTGCGTAGAAGAATTGTGTAAAGTGTACAAGTTCGAAAATGTTTTTCAAATGATAACAACTGTTTCATCTAAAATTCAGTCGAAATCAACAGCCTTTCAAGCCCTCAAAGCTGCGTTCCCGCCCGGTTCCATGACCGGCGCACCCAAACACAGGACGATGCAAATTATCAAAAACCACGAAACATTTGAGCGCGGATTATACTCAGGTTCAATAGGTTACATTACACCGGAAGGTAATTTTGATTTCAGTGTCGTTATCCGCACGCTATTTTACAATTCCGAAACTCAAGTCATAAATTTTGCCGTAGGCAGTGCAATTACGGACGCATCTGTAGCCGGTGCCGAGTATGCTGAATGTCTGTTAAAAGCTGAAACAATTACAAAAACACTTGAATCTTAAAAAAAATTTAAAAAAATTTAAAAAAAAATTTGTAAGTAATATAATTATCGTATCTTTGTGTCGTGCTTAAAGAATGAAAAGAGCACATAAATTCTTTATTTTATTTTTTTTATGAACATTTTTGTAGCAAAATTGAGCGGCTCCACAACCGGAGATGACTTAAATCAATTATTCTCTGAGTACGGAGAAGTGAAATCGGCTAAAGTAGTTTTTGACCGAGAAACAGGAAACTCAAAACGTTTTGGATTTGTAGAAATGGAAAACGACGAAGAAGCCAACAAAGCCATTGATGAGTTGAATGAAGCTGAATACGACGGAAGCAAAATCGTTGTAAAAAAGGCTCGTCCGAAAGAAGAGGGCGGATTCAATAGAAGTAGCAATAACAGAGGCGGCGGACGCGGCGGTGAATACCGTGGCGGCGGCGGCGACCGTGAATTTCGCGGCGGCGGCGGCGACAAAGGCGGATTCAAAAAAAGATATTAATTCTATTAAAATTCCGTAATAGAAAAGCACCTCTGAGGTGCTTTTTTATTTTTAGGAAAATCTTTTATGACAA
>DYOJ01000698.1 GCA_020720705.1 Acetofilamentum sp. | reverse complement strand
TCCAACGGTTAGGTCGTGTGCTTTTGCTTTATCCCCAAATATACCAACTACACCCGTAGATTCTTTATGTTGATTCGTTAATCTTTCAGATTGATTCTTTTTAGCCATATTTTTATATATCTTTCTTATTTTGAAGACAAAAATACAAACTTTATTCTAATACTTTATGATTACATCATCGTTAGTTTTTTTATTGCAGATATCATCTTTATTGATACAATCGAATGATTTTGTAAAATAGTTATCATAAGTTGTCAAACAGTAATCATACTTTGTCAATGGTCATAACGCGATTGTCTTATGTTTTTTTAGTAAAATCACAAATAAATATCGCGTTGGTTTGCTGATGGTTTTATAAACGGAGCTATTGCTCTATTGTAAATGCCTTGTACATAAGCAATTGTCATACCGTAATTGCTAACCGGAACGCCTGCATCTATAGCATCCTGCAAACGATTTGCAAGTTGCTTTTCCGTAATCATACATCCTCCGCATTGTATCACGATTGCATAGTTTTTCAGTGGGTGTTGAGGCTTATCGTTTCCGGCAACAACTTCATATACAAGTTGTTGCCCGGTAAAATTTGAAATCCAACGCGGAATTTTAACACGCCCTATATCATCACAAGACGTGTGATGCGAGCAGGATTCAAGCAGTAATACCCTGTCTCCGTCTTTAAGTTCGGAAATTTTAGGTGTTCCTTCCAAATATTTATCAAAATTGCCTTTCAACCGCGCCAAAAGCACACTAAATCCTGTGAGCGGTATATCTTTCGGAATTGAAGCATCAGCTTTTTTGAAAATTTGGCTGTCTGTTACTGCAAGTGCAGGGCGAATGCCTGTTTTTCGCAAAAACGCATCCACCTCACGTTCTTTAACAACAATTGCAACGGCATCATTATCAAGAACATCACGAATTGCCTGAATTTGGGGTAAAATCAATCTGCCTGCGGGTGCTTCGATGTCAATCGGCGTTATCAGCAACACAATATCGCCGTAAGTTATTAAGCTCCCAAGCATTGAAGGCTTTTTGTAGGACGATTCCGGAATTGTTCGTGTAATCAATTTGACGATTTGTTCAACAGATTGGTCGTTTACTGCCGAAAAGTCAATGATTGAAGTTTCAAATTCAGTTTCGATACGCTTTTTGAATGATTGGTTGAGCGCAAGGACATCCGATTTATTGTGTATGAAAAAAAACGGGCAATTATAGCGTTTCAATTCTGATATTAAATGTCGTTCAAATTCATCTAACTCGTTATTAATCAATACAATAATTGCCAAGTCTATTAATTTGACAACATCCATCGTTTTTGAAATCCGCTGTGCACCCAACTCGCCGACATCATCGTAACCGGCTGTATCTATGAGTATTACGGGACCAAATCCTGTAATTTCAAAAGATTTTTTGACCGGGTCTGTGGTCGTTCCGGGTGTTTCTGAAACTATTGCAACATCTTGTACTGCTAAACGGTTGATAATTGAACTTTTACCCCGATTTCGTTTTCCGAAAATTCCGATATGAGGTTTACTTTCTCGTCCTGCTTTCATATATCTGATAAAAGCCGAAATAAACAAAAAAAAATCCGAATTACAAAATCGGTTTTACCAATAAACGCGGCTCCGTCATTTCGGCAATGGCGTAG
>DYOJ01000079.1 GCA_020720705.1 Acetofilamentum sp. | reverse complement strand
ACTACATAGGAAAAGTAAGAGAGAAATCTGAATTTATTAAAAAAAACATTACGGGAAATACAATTTTTTAATCTTCGAATCATAAATAACTTCTTCACTGAAAAAACTCTCAAATATTTTATTCTCAATTAGTTCATAAGGATTGCCGCAAGTAAATTTTTCATCTTTAATTAACCATAATTCATCAGCAAACCGCAAAACCTCATTTAAGTCATGGGTAGCAAGGATTATGGTTTTCAATTGTTCGGCACAGATAGATTTCAAGTGCTTGTAAACTTTGTGTTTTGTTTCAAAATCCAAAAATGCTGCCGGTTCATCAAACAAAATGAGCGGAGTTTCTTGTGCCAATACCCGAGCAATATTTACCCGTTGATATTCGCCATCGCTCAAAGTATTAACTTGCTTATGCTCAAATAGTTCAAGATTTGACTGCTTGATAATTTTATCAATTGAAATATCATCGGAATTGTGTTTAAAAAATGTTCTGTACGGAAATTTTCCAAGTGTAATATATTGCCTTACAGTTGTATAAGGCAGTTTATGTCTCCCTGTTCCGGAGTATGAAACTTGCTTTGCCAGATATCCGGCAGACATTTCTTGAATAGATTTATTCCGTATAAATATCTCACCGCTTGAAACCCGCTCAATTCCTGAAAGCATTTTTAACAGTGTGCTTTTCCCTGCGCCGTTTGCACCCAAAACCGCGATAAACATTCCGGCATTTACGCTTGCCGAAAAATCGGTAAACAAATATTTACTATTCTTATATTTGAATGATAAATTATTGATATTAAGTAAAATAGTATCCATTTCTTAAACATTATTCTTCAATATAACAACAATAATAATCGGTATTCCCAGCAGAGAGGTCAGGGCATTAATGGGAATTACAAAACCGGAAATTTGTGTTAAAATATCTGCAAATATCATGACAACGGCTCCGAGCAATGCTGTTCCGGGAATCAAAACGGAATGGGTGGCACGCTTGAAATACATACGACTGATGTGCGGCACAATCATCCCCACAAAACCTATGGGTCCGACAAAAGCAGTCGTTATTCCGGCAAGAAGCGCCGTAAACAGAATTATCACAAAACGTATCATTGAGATATTTAACCCCAAACTTCGTGCTTCATGTTCACCGAGAAGTAACACATCAAAACTCCTTGAAAATAAATAAACTACAATAAATACAATAACCGTAATCGGTATAAACATTGAGAGTTCTGTATATGCCAAAGTGTTTAAACTACCCATTGACCAAAATACGAATTTTTGCAAATTATCTGCTGAAGTGAACGACTGCAAAATTGCAATCACCGCACTCAATACACTTGCAGTTAATACTCCGATAATCAGCAATGTAGCGACTTGTTTTACTCGTGCCGAAACTGACAATAGCAACAAAAGCACCAAACCCGCTCCAAGAAACGCAAAAATGATGTAACCGCTCTCATTTGAGAGTTGAAATCCGGTCATGATTGCGAGCGCAACCCCCAACGAAGCACCCGAACTTACGCCCAAAATATGTGCATCAGCCAGCGGATTACGAAAAAGTGTTTGGAGTATCAATCCGGACACTGAAACTGTTGCCCCGACAAACAATGCCGTGAGCATTTTAGGGATACGATATGATTTGATAATGAGACTATCAGCATTTTCATTACTATCAAAAATAGTTCTAAAAATGTCAGACAGCGGTATTTTTTCAAAGCCAAAAACAATGTCTGCAACTGCAAGCAGCAGAAGGAGAAATACTAAAAATAAATGCTTATTTCTGTTTGTAGTCAGTAGCATTATTAGCATGTAATAGTTTAACATTAAGTCGGTTACGAACTATATCGGTTCATATATTTCGTCTGATTTTTATCAAAATACAGTTTTATTTTTGAATTGATTATCTTCAGGAGGTCATTTTTCTATGTAAAAATATCTTTCTTGAATCAAAGTTAGATATCTTAAAAAACCGGAAAAACGGCTTTTGATATCAGACTTAGAATTTTAAAATATAAGTTGCACTTAGTCAAAATTTTACAATACAAAAAAACGCACGGCCGAATTTCAGCAGTGCGTTTTCTGAATTTTGAAAATAAAAATTAAGAACGTTTTTCTTTGATACGTGCTTTTTTACCTTTTAAGTCTCTGAGGTAATAGATACGGGCGCGTCTTACTTTACCTTTTTTGTTCACCGTAATCGAATCAATGTTTGGTGAAAATACCGGGAAAATACGTTCAACGCCAACACCACCGGAAACTTTACGCACCGTAAAAGTTGCACCGGAGCCTGTTCCTTTTCGTTGAATTACGACGCCTCTGTAATCTTGCACACGCATTTTATCGCCTTCTTTTATCTGATAGCTTATAGTTATCGTATCACCTGCTGAAAATTCAGGATAATTTATTTCTCTGATAAAAGCATTTTCGGCAACTTTAATTAAATCCATTGTTGTATATTTTTTTAATATTTCCGTATTTTTGAGCGTGCAAAGGTAGTATATTTTTTTTATTTGCAATAGTTTTATTAAAAAAAATTATTGATTTTGAATAAATTATATGTTTTGATACATTTTTCAAGTTTTTCAAACAAAAATTTACTATATTATTGCTATGGATTATAATCAATACTTTACGGGTACATTATATTTTCTTAGTCAATAATCTATTGAATTTTAAGCAACTAACTATAATCATTAAGAGTTTTCGATTTTAATACGTAAAGATTTTAAAAAAACAATCAGATTAAATTTTAATACTTAAAAGAGTTTGAACATATTTGCATAAAATTTATTCTTATGCAAAAAATAAAAATTGCCATACAAAAAAGCGGACGCCTCCATGACGACTCCATTCAGCTACTCAAGGAATGTGGAATAAAAGCTGAAACCGGTCGTGATCAATTAAAAGTGGAAGTGCCTAATTTTCCGATGGAAATTCTGTATTTACGCAATTCAGACATACCCCAATATTTAGAGGACGGCGTTGCTGACCTTGCCATAGTGGGCGAAAATTTGTTGATTGAAGAGCAAAAAAATGTTGTTGCCGTTCAAAAACTCGGATTCTCTAAATGCAGAGTTTCACTTGCCGTTCCTAAATCAGTGTCTGATAATGAAATACAATATTTTGAAGGTAAAAAAATTGCGACTTCTTACCCAAACACCCTGCAGAACTTTTTGAATGAAAACGGAATTAAGGCTGAAATTCATGTCATATCGGGTTCGGTTGAAATTGCACCGAATATCGGACTTGCAGATGGTATTTGTGATATTGTAAGTTCGGGTAGTACCTTGTTTCAGAATGGTTTACGCGAAACACACGTTCTCTTAAAATCAGAAGCGGTGCTTGCTAAATCCATGAAATTAAATCCCGAAAAAGAAGAACTATTAAAAAAACTTGTATTTCGGATACAATCAGTTTTGAAAGCACGCAAATCAAAATACATTCTTATGAACGTTCCGAATGAAAAAATTTCCGAAGTTAGTAAGATTCTGCCGGTCTTGAAAAGCCCGACTGTGATGCCATTGGCGGAACCGGGTTGGAGTTCTTTACATTCCGTGATTGACGAAGACAAATTTTGGGATGTTATTGATGAATTAAAATCAGCCGGAGCAGAAGGTATTCTGGTTGTTCCTATTGATAAAATGGTTGTATAACAAAGACTTACAATAATGCAAAAATTTCTTTTCCCGGAAAATTCAGAATGGAACGCCTTAGCTCGCCGCCCTGTTTTTGAAAAAGAACAGTTGGACGATGTTGTTTCACAAATCATTGAAAATGTGAAACTTAATGGAGATAAAGCCTTATTTGAATATTCCGAACAATTTGACAATGTTAAATTAGAAACAGTTGAGGTCAGTGCCAAAGAAATAGCAGAAGCCAGACCTCTGATTCTGAATGATTTGGCAAATGCTATCTTGTTAGCTAAACGAAATATTGAAAAATTCCACGCCTCCCAAAACATAATCGAACCGAATGTAGAAACTATGCCCGGCGTTCATTGTTCTCGCAAAAGTGTAGCTATTGAAAAGGTCGGTTTGTACATTCCCGGAGGTTCGGCTCCCTTATTTTCAACGGTTTTAATGCTTGCGGTGCCGGCTCAACTTGCCGGATGTTCGGAAATTATTATTTGCACTCCGCCGGATAAAACCGGGAAAATTCACCCGGCGATACTTCGCACTGCGGCGATGTGCGGGGTTACAAAAATTTATAAAGTCGGTGGTGCTCAGGCGATTGCCGCAATGACATTTGGCACGGAAACCATACCGAAAGTTTATAAAATTTTCGGACCCGGAAATCAGTTTGTAACCAAAGCAAAAGAGATGGTGCAAAATTTTGGAGTTGCCATTGATATGCCTGCCGGACCAAGCGAAGTGCTAATCATCGCAGACACATCGGGTATTCCCGAATTTGTTGCTGCCGACTTACTTTCTCAAGCCGAGCATGGTGCTGACAGTCAAGCTATTTTGCTTACAGACAACGAAGAGTTTGCCGAAGCAGTTCTCGAAAAAATAACCGTACAATTACAAGTATTGCCTCGCAAAAGTATTGCCGAAAAAGCCCTTGCGCACAGCAGAGTAATCGTATTTGATACTTTAAATGATTGTTTTGACTTCAGCAATCTCTATGCACCTGAACATCTGATAATTGCAACTGAAAATGCAGAAAAATATCTGTCAAAAATTAAAAATGCCGGTTCAGTTTTTGTAGGAAATTTTAGCTGTGAAAGTGCCGGTGATTATGCCAGCGGTACCAACCATACTTTACCAACAAACGGATATGCGCGAAATTACAGCGGAGTGTCATTAGATAGTTTTATGAAAAAAATTACATTCCAACACGTTAGTAAACAAGGCATTATGAATATCGGCAAAGCCATAGAACTTATGGCGGAAACAGAGCAGCTTCAAGCCCATAAAAATGCAGTTACCGTTCGTCTAAATTCGTTGAAACATGTTTGATATCAGTAAATTAGTTCGACCAAATATATTAAAACTCGAAGCATATTCGAGTGCGAGAGATGAATTTTCCGGCTCGGAAGGTGTTTTTTTAGATGCCAACGAAAATCCGTTCGGAACTCTTAATCGCTACCCCGACCCCCACCAAAAAATGTTGAAACATAAACTCTCCGTAATTAAACAAATACCTGTGGAGCAGTGCTTTATAGGAAACGGAAGCGACGAAATTATTGATTTAACTTATCGAATTTTTTGCAAACCCGGACAGGACAAAGCGCTCTCCTTCACACCTACTTATGGGATGTACAAAGTATCAGCAGCTACAAACGATGTATCAATGATAGAAATTCCGCTTGATACTGATTTTCAAATTGATATAGACAAAGTAAAGCCGTATTTGAATCTTGCCGACCTCAAAATTATATTTATCTGCACACCCAACAATCCTACTGCTAATTCTGCTGATAATGAACATATTAAGTATATTTTAGAAAATTTTGACGGCATCGTTTTTTTAGATGAAGCCTATATTGATTTCAGCCCAAAAAAATCATGGATTTATGCTATTCCGAAATATCCTAATCTTATTGTCAGTCAGACATTTAGCAAGGCGTGGGGGCATGCGGGAATAAGGGTTGGCACAGCGTTTGCGGGAGAAGAAATCATCGCCTTGTTCGACAAAGTAAAACCGCCGTACAATGTGAGTATAATAAATCAAAACGCTGCACTAAAAGCACTTGAAAATCAATCAGTTTTTAAACAAAATTTAGAATTAATTTTAAAAGAAAAAGATAATTTGATTCAAGAGCTTTCAACGATTAACTATGTCCGTAAAATTTATCCTTCTGATGCAAATTTTATACTTATCAACGTGTCAAATCCGGATTATATATACAACAAACTTGTTGAAAATCTGATAATTGTAAGAAACCGAAGCAAAGTAGTACCCGGAGGAATCAGAATAACAGTCGGCAGTCCGGACGAGAACAGAAAACTGATTTCGGAAATGAAAAAAATTATTGTTAAAAATTGAATATCAGTGAAAAAAATACTTTTTATAGACCGTGACGGTACGCTTGTTATTGAACCGCCGATTGATTTCCAATTAGATAGTTTGGAAAAATTAGAATTTTATCCGGGTGTATTTCAAGGGCTTGGAAAAATTGCGAAAGAACTTGATTACATGTTCGTTATGGTTACAAATCAAGACGGATTAGGCACAGATGCTTTTCCGGAAACTACGTTTCAACCTGCACATAGCAAAATATTACAAGCATTTGAAAATGAGGGTATTAAATTCGATGCCATTCACATTGACCGCAGTTTTCCGCACGAAAACGCTCCGACTCGAAAACCACGAACGGGAATGCTCACCGAATATATGAACAATGACTACGATTTGGGCAATTCTTTCGTTATCGGAGATAGAGTTACGGATGTACAACTTGCTGAAAATATGGGCTGTAAAAGTATTTTTTTCGGCAACGACAGTTCCGTAAATGCAAATTTTATCACAACAAGTTGGATTGATATTTACACCTATCTAAAAAATCAAACCCGAACATCAATAATCAACAGAACAACCTCAGAGACTGATATTTACGTCAAAATTAACTTAGACGGCAACGGAAAATCCGATATCGAAACAGGTATCGGATTTTTTGACCACATGCTGCATCAAATAGCAAAACACGCGGGAATTGATTTAAGTGTTCGGTTAAACGGAGACATCAATGTGGACGAACATCACAGCATCGAAGACCTTGCACTTACACTCGGACAAGCCTTTGCCGAAGCACTCGGAACAAAAAGAGGCATAGCACGTTACGGTTTTTTCATACTACCTATGGATGAAAATCTGGCGCAGGTTGCAATTGATTTCGGCGGTCGCCCATATTTGGTTTGGAATGTTGATTTTAAACGCGAAAAAATTGGAGAAATGCCTACAGAAATGATCGAACACTTCTTCAAATCATTCTCGGATACAGCACGTTGCAATCTAAATATCAAAGCAGAAGGCACAAACGAACATCATAAAGCCGAAGCCGTTTTTAAAGCCTTTGCAAAAGCTGTAAAATCAGCAATAACTTTTGACGGAACAACCTCAATACCAAGTACAAAAGGCATATTATGATAGCAATTTTAAAATACAATGCCGGGAATATACGGTCTGTCCAAAATGCTGTTGCGCGTCTTGGTTACCAAAGCATCATAACAGACAATCCAAACGATTTGCTCGCTGCCGATAAAGTCATTTTTCCCGGTGTAGGAGAAGCCGGAACAGCCATGAATTATCTGAAATCCAGGAACTTAGACTTAGTCATTAAAGACATCAAAAATCCTTTATTGGGAATTTGTCTCGGCTTACAATTGCTCTGCAAACATTCTGAAGAATCGGATACGGAATGTATCGGTGTTTTTGATACCGCCGTAAGAAAATTTCCGCCCAAAGATAAAGTTCCGCATATTGGTTGGAATAATATTTATGAATATAAATCTCAAATATTCAATAATATACCAAATTCTGCCGACCTTTATTTCGTACACAGTTATTTTGCGGAGCAGTCCATACATACCATCGCAACATGTTCATACATATTGCCTTACAGTGCAGCTTTGCAGAACAATAATTTTTATGCTGTTCAATTTCACCCTGAAAAATCTGCAATTGTTGGAGAGCAAATTTTAAAAAACTTTTTATCACTTTGATTATGAGAATCATACCAGCAATTGACATCATTGACGGAAAATGCGTAAGACTATCAAAAGGCGATTATAATACGAAAAAAGTGTATAACGAGCATCCGCTCGAAGTTGCGAAACAATTTGAATATCACGGTATTCAGTACTTACATTTGGTTGATTTGGACGGCGCAAAATCAAAGCATATTGTAAATTATAAAGTTTTGGAACAAATTGCAGGGCATACGTCTTTGAAAATTGACTTTGGCGGCGGAATTAAATCTGAGCAAGATATAATAATTGCGTTCAACTCCGGTGCCGGTCAAATAACCGGTGGCAGCATTGCAGTTGAATTTCCCGAAATATTTTTAGATTGGCTGAATGGTTTTGGGGCTGAAAAAATTATACTCGGCGCTGATTATAACCTCAGAAAAATAGCGATAAACGGTTGGTTGAAAGATGTTGAAATTGATGTGATTGATTTTATTAAAAAGTTTGAAAATCAAGGAATTAAATATGTTATCGGAACAGATATTTCCAAAGACGGAATGCTTGCCGGTGCTTCCGAAGATATTTATACCGAAATTTTATCAAAAACAAAAATCAGTTTAATAGCAAGCGGCGGCATTTCAAACATTGCTGACGTAATTAAAATGAAATCAATAGGTTGCGAAGGAACAATTATAGGAAAAGCAATATACGAAGGACGCATTTCGCTTCAAGAATTAAGTAAATTATGTTAAAGAAAAGAATTATTCCGTGCCTTGATATTCGAGACGGACGAACCGTAAAAGGGGTTAATTTTGTGAATATCCAAGATGCCGGAGACCCCGTTGAATTGGCAAAAAAATATGTCGAGCAAGGAGCTGATGAGCTTGTTTTTCTGGATATTACAGCAACGGTTGAAAAACGACAGGCGCTTGCCGTGCTTGTTGAACGAATTGCAGCCGAAATCAATATTCCGTTCACCGTAGGCGGAGGCATCAACACCGTTGAGGATGCAGCATTGCTGATACGTTCGGGAGCAGACAAAGTGAGCATAAATTCGGCAGCAGTAAAACGTCCGGAACTCATCAAAGAAATTGCAGAACAATTTGGTAATCAGTGTATTGTGCTTGCAATTGATACAAAATTTGAAAACGACAATTGGATGGTTTACGTGCATGGCGGACGCACGCCTACACCTATAAAAACTTATGATTGGGTGCAGGAAGTCGAATATTTTGGAGCAGGTGAGCTGTTGCTTACTTCGATGAATCACGATGGTACGCGCAACGGTTTTGCGGTTGAACTCACGGACACGGTTTGTCGTATAGTGAATATCCCTGTGATAGCCTCAGGCGGTGCGGGTGAAGCCAAACATTTTGCCGAAATTTTCAAAAAAACAGAAGCAAGTGCCGCTCTTGCCGCAGGTATTTTTCATTACGGCGATGTCCGGATTCCTGATTTGAAATCAGAATTATTACGATACGGGATAAATGTCAGAAAGG
>DYOJ01000697.1 GCA_020720705.1 Acetofilamentum sp. | reverse complement strand
TTACCGAGTAAGAGCACACGTCGGCACATGCACGAGCGTTAGTTCGAATACAATATTAGTCAAAGCATTCGCGTGTGCAGACGAGCCTGAAATGTATGTATTGGGTTTGGGAAATATTATCGTAAAAGGAAATACAACTCCTGATTTTGAGTTAAATACAAAATTTGGAAACACAGAGAGACAATTACAACAGGTCGAGCGAGAATACACAATAATAAACAGAGGCGAGGTACCATTGACCATAAGTTCTGTTACATTATCCGGTCATTCTTATTTCTCAATTAGCCAAGCTCCCGCATCACCTGTTGCTGCCGGCGGGCAAACAACTTTTAAAGTCCTGTTCAATCCGAATACGACTGAAACTACAGGTTTAAAAGAAGCCACCGTTGAAATTAATACGAATGACCCCGTAAATCCTTACACATTTAAAGTTTCGGGTTATTCTGTTGAGAATATTTTAGGACCTTCAATTTTGGAAGGTAATTTTCTTGCAGGCCCGTCATGGACAACCCAATTAATGGAGCATCGCGGTACAACAAAAGCAACCCGAATAAAACCGGGTATATCCGGTTGGACTAATTTTATTTTTAACAATATTAATCCGGCTGATGCTCCGTATAATCCCAAATGGGGTGCAAATGCAGGAAGCGATACAAGAAATTTCAATACATTTTATAACAACGGAGCAGTTAAAAACGGTGCCAATGACTTATGGGCGAATTTCGACAACACAAAATACTACACCTTTATTACAAGTCTTGACCACGCCGGAGATGCAGGTTTAACTATCTTAGAAACTGATTTTGAGCCTGTTTCGATAGACAATACTACAAAGCCTCCATTTATTTATCACAATGAAACAGTTACTGTAACAGTTGAGTTGTCTGCTCCTTTAAATACAGGAGAGTATGCGTTTATCAGATACACACCGGATAACTGGGGTAACATCTATTTTGCACCGGTTGGTAATTGGGTAGGAAATGTTGGCACGGCAGAAATACCGGCATATCCGCAGGGTAGTTCAATTATTTTTTATGCCCTTACTACACCTCACGCAGCACCAACAAATACAGATATTGACTTTTTCACTCTTGATATCGACAATAACTCCGGTAGCTCAAACTATGATTACATCGTCCGCCCTATCCCTTCGGTAACACTCACCGATGACGGGCAAATTCTCGAACAATACGAAAGCGGCGAAATCCTTACAGCCGAATTTTCTGCAGGTATTCTTACCGACCCTATAGACCTTGCCGATTGGAACTTAAACTTTTTACCCACAGGCGTTACCATCGGAAATGTAGTTGAAGGATGTAGAGCTGACGAGGCATATATCACGCTGTCAGGCAACGCGACAACCGATTATGATTTGAATATCACAAATGTCCAAATCGCAGTTGAGCCTCCCGCAGTTTTTGGTATAGGCTATTCCGGAGCTGACATCTCAGATACAGGAATTACATTTACGGCAAAAGTAGAATCCGCCACAATATCTTCGCTGACATGCGTGTCGGATGCCACATTAGACAATGCCGAAATCAATTTAACATTAACAAACGAGCGTTTTTTTGATGCTACGCTCGACCCCGCAAATTTTACTCTAAACACAGCCCTGCCCGGTGTCAGCATACAAAATGTAATCTTTAACAGTG
>DYOJ01000696.1 GCA_020720705.1 Acetofilamentum sp. | reverse complement strand
CCAATACCATCATATATTTCCCTTCAAAAGGAGATTTATTGAGCAAAAAAAAATCACAAAAAATTTTTGTCAAAACAAATCTGCTTTAAAATGATTCGGTTATCCTCAACATGTTTCCGATAAAAATAGAAAATCACGTAATATGCAGATATATCGTGTTTTGGCAAGTTGATTGATGGAATTTTCAGATATACTTCTCCCTACGAACTTTTAAAACACTGGCGAAAGTCAGTGTTTTTAGACTACGAGCGCCTCGTAAGGCTTGTCGGTAAACAATTTCAGCATCCATTGCCTTCCCGAACGAACCCATTTGCCCGCAACCGATATAAAGCTGAATATAAAGCGTTTAAGCCTGGTTGTTGGCTTTATGTCCTCAAAAACCATTGAAACCTTTTCAACAAAGTAATTGTAAAAGTTTTTGGCCATTGCCATTAGGATCAAATAAACCGTGTTTTCATTTAAGAACGAACACGGGAGGTGCTTCCAGCCAAAATCATTGTTCATGACATCAAAAAGCTTCTCGCTGCCGCCCCTTTGGTTATAATATTCAATGACTTCTTTTTCAGTGCTTTGCCAGTCGTTGGTCAAAATTGAACGGTAAACGCAAGTATCTTCCGTAAACATATCTATCTGGTTGTTGCCGTTTTTTTCCCGCATAATGACCAGACGATAATTTTCTACCTCACTAAATTGGGTAAATGGAATAGAAGCAACCTCATAATTTATGTAGTTGATCTCCACGCTTTTCCACGTATTGATTTCGGTCATTTGCCTGAAAAGTTCGGCACACTTGTTTGCCCTTATATAGAACAACTTGCTGTTGGATGCAACAACATTTATGATGTCTTTTGAATAAGAACCGGCATCCATCCTCGAGCGGTTTATTCTAATGCCGTTTTCTTTCAAAAGACCATATGCACGGGAAAGCGTCGAAGCCTGCTCGAATTTCACATTGGCATTGCCGTCGCGGTTTTCGATATAAACTATTTTGTTTCCGATGGTTGCAACCCCCGGAAAATATCCTTTGTTGTGTTTGTATGTGCGCTTGGCATCGTATTTCTCAGTGGCAATTATTTGGTTGTCATAATCAAAATCATAACAAGTATCTTCATTCAGTTGCCCGGTGAGCAGCAACGATTTGATATTTAAAATATTGAGCTTTGCGTTTATGTTAAAATCATAGGCAATCCCTTGTTTGGAAACATAGGATGTATTTGGAACTGCAAGTTCTTTTATCCCACGCAAAATTGTGTCTGCACTTGGAACTTTGTTGCCTGGTATGGATTTGAGGTGTTTGCCAAAGTGGGTCTGAATATCTTCGGCACAATCGCCGCCACCAAAATAAACATTGACTAAATTTTTTATGATGTCACTGTAATAATAACCAACTGTTTTCACCCTCGTCCCTAATTCATTATCAATAAGTTGGCTCATTCCAATGTTCTCAAATTCCTTGTTGACAAAAGAAATGCCTGCAAATGGGCTTATCGTTGTTGATCTTTTTTGTAATTTCATGCCGAAAAAGTTATTGTTCCTATTTCTTTTTGTTTCACAGCACTAAAATAGGTGATCTTTTTCGGCTGTCAAAGCATTGTGTAAAATACTTATACACAATGTTTTGACGGCTTTTGTTCATAACTTCGTCGCGGATTTAAGG
>DYOJ01000695.1 GCA_020720705.1 Acetofilamentum sp. | reverse complement strand
TCTCAGTGTTATTTACGGTTCAAATTTTTCAGGCTCAAGTGGTGCAAATTATTCCTACAAATGCAACCACAGACAGCGATATTACTTTGATTTTTGATGCAACACAAGGGAATGGTGAACTTTCTAATTATCAAGGAGATGTGTATCTTTACACAGGCGTAATAACGAGCGAAAGTTCAAACGGACACGATTGGAAACATGTTCAAGCAGATTGGTTTGAGGTCAATCCGGAACTGCTGATGACTGCCGTCGGAAATAATAAATATTCTATAAGTTTCAATATCAGAGCACTTTACGGAATTTCTGAATCGGAAGAAGTTTTACAGTTGGCAATGCTTTTTGTAAATGAAGATTATTCGCTGATAGGAAGAAATGCCGATTTGAGTGATATTTTTGTGGATATAAATAAAACATTTACAGGCAATTACGTGAGTTATGTTTTGTCAGGGCAAACGCTTTTGGTACAAACAGAAACCGGCGTGATAGAAATCGGTTTTTTCAATTCGCAAAGTGTTAAAGTTGAATATGTTGCTAACGGGAGTTCAGAAATTGACACCTCATTTTCTGTTGTAGGAACGCCGGAATTTACTTCAGTTTCATTTACAGAAGAACTTGATTTTCTAAGTTTTAAATCGTCTGAATTAGAAATATTTCTTAAAAAAAATCCGCTCAAACTTTTTTTTGTGAGCGAAACGGATACTGTTTTACGAGATTTTGAAGGGTTCACTTCGCGTACTTCGGGCGGGTCATGCTCTTTTGAAGTTTCTGAAAATGAGGCATTTTATGGTGGTGGTTCGCGCGCAGTTCCCATAAACAGAAGAGGTTCGTATTTGCCGACATGGAATCAGGCGCACTATGGTTACGGAAACGGAGAGGCAACGTTGAATTTGAGTATTCCAATGTTTATTTCGTCCGAAGGTTATGGTCTTTTTGTTGATAATCAATATCTTGTGAAATTCGATTTGGCTGCAACTTCGCCAAATGTTTTGGCATGGAATACTTCCGGCGGACGAATGTGTTACTATTTTATGTTGGGCGATTTTACCTCAATATTAGATACTTACACCGATATTACAGGCAAACAACCACTTCCGCCGGTTTGGGCTTTGGGCTATATTCAATCGAAGTTTGGCTACCATACTGAAACAGAAGCCCGTCAAATTGTGCAAGACCTTAAAAATCAAGGTTTTCCGCTTGATGCTTTGGTTTTGGATTTATATTGGTTCGGCGATTTGAATGCTATGGGAAATTTAGATTGGGATAATTCAAATTGGCAAAATCCGGTGGACATGATGTCTGATTTTCAGCAAGATAATATTAAAACGATACTTATTTCCGAACCTTATTTTACACTTGAATCCGACAATTTTTGGACTGCGCATAACAGCGGTTATTTTACTAAAAATTGGCAAGGTGAAACCTATCCGATTTGGGGCTTTTGGGCGGGAGATGCGGCTTTGCTCGACATCACAAATTCGGCGGCGCAAAATTGGATGTGGCAATTTTACGAAAATCGCTATCTCGAAGGAGCAGCCGGTTGGTGGACAGATTTGGGCGAACCGGAAACGCATTTTGGCGACATGTATCATGCTTTCGGTCAGGCAGATGCCGTGCATAACGTTTACAACCAAATTTGGGCGCGCATGATTGCCGAAAAAC
>DYOJ01000694.1 GCA_020720705.1 Acetofilamentum sp. | reverse complement strand
AAATACCAACAGGCGAAGCGGTTATATTTGAACATCATCTGTTCGATACCGAACGCGTAAGCTTCAACTTAGACGGAAACATTGTTATTGATAATAGCGATGTATATGATATTAATAGGGTTGAAATCGTTGAAGATAATAACTGTAAAATCTCCAAAATAGAAGATGTAATTCTAATTCCGAAACTTGAATTACAAACAAAAAGAATTGCAAATAATTCTGACAGCATCGAAGCCAAATGGCAAGGTAAGAGTAGGTTATTTCTATTGTTTCAGCCGGAAGTATGGTTGTTTCTTGTTAAGAAAAAACGCCGTAAATTTCGTGATGAATTCGGAGAGAATTTGTTTACTACGAAAAAAAAGAAGATATTGCATCCTGCGCATCTTGACGGAATTAAATATCCGAACTCAGCTTATTATGCCGGTGTAGCGCGTAACTATTTGAATGAACCTTACGATACTGAATTTTCAATGAGCAGCTCTCCTGATGAGTGGTTCAACATACCAGTAAAATCAGAGCAGTTTTTTTGGAAAGATGATATATTCGGCTTTAAACATCCTGTTGAGAGAGACATTCCTCTTGACACGAATCTGTTCCGATATCACGCCAACGGTTATACAAATTTAAGCGTTCCGATATGCTTTGCCGTTGTTATAAAAAACCCAAATCCAAACTCATTAAACCCAAAGATGATAGGTAGTTATACTCATTTAATTGATATGTGCATAACAAATACAAATATACTTAATGAAAGAAAATTGGCATTTAATATAAAAAATAAAACGTAATACGATTATGGCTTCGAGCTGTTTCGTTCATCCGCTTACGGTTTACGTGGGCAGATTAAAAGCAGAACGGCGATATTGCTGTTCTGCTACTTTAAAAAAAAAACAAAATATGAAATTCGTTTACAATAAAACCATAAAAAAGTTTGAATTAATTTCTATATCTAAGTTTAATTCCGATATAGAAAATTATCAAGTTGTTGATAATCTATACGGAGTGATGAATTTTGCTGTTAAATATTGTGATTACAGGCAGATTTCTTGTCTTGTTTCGCAAATAATGCGATCTCAAGAGCTTTCACAATTGAAAAAACGAGAGACGGAGTTCGTGCTCAAATACTCGACAGCTATTCCGGTCGAAAAAATCATAGCATATTTTATGACTTCGGGGATGACAATCGAACAGGCACAAGGTGAATTTTTGAAAATTAGAGCAAAGGCAATTCGCAACCTTGCCGACTGTTACAAAGAGCGTATCGCATCAGTCGAATTTACGGAGTTAATGATTTCTCAGCTCGGTCAAGAACAGGCAGAACAATTTCTTGTTGATGCTCGTATTCCGATTCAGGACTTAGAACGCTCCGCCGTGCTTGGAACGGCTTACGAAAACAGCATCAGCGGAATTATGGATTTTATTGACGGAACGGGCAGTTACATCGACGGAGGCTTGTCAAATTACACTGTTGCCGACTTAGAATTATTAAAAAAAAGGATGAAAGATATATTGTATCACGGATATGAATCGTAGATTATGAGCGAATTACAAAAAATAGTAGTCGAATATGCGAAACAATACCCTGTGTTGATTCCGTTTCTGCTTTTTGCGTTTTGGTACGTGAAAAACGAAAACTTTCGCAAATTGTTCAACAAAAGCA
>DYOJ01000078.1 GCA_020720705.1 Acetofilamentum sp. | reverse complement strand
TAGAATGATGCTCGTAGGTTCGGAAAAATACGATTGCAGAAGTCATTGCCTATTTCGTATTTGTGTTTTCCTGTAAGTTTTTCGTATTTTTGAAGGGACTTTCACCCTGAACAAGTATTTGAAGGTAGAAAACTAAACACCTCACAGTCAGTTAGTTGTAGCAATAAAAAACTGAACGGTAAATCTTAAACAGTCTCAAAAAATAGTCGGGGTAGCAGGATTCGAACCTGCGGCCTCAACGTCCCGAACGTTGCGCGCTAACCGGACTGCGCTATACCCCGCGAAATCGGAGTGCAAATTTAAAAATTAATTTTATGCAAAAAAAATTAATTCAACAATTCAGACAAAAAACATCAAATATTCATATTTTAACATTTTTTTGTAACTTATAAGTTTAAATTTACGTTATATTTGTATTAAGTAATGAGTATTAAGTAATGAGTATTTAGTTTTTTTTTGTAAGATATAGATATTCAATAAGATACGAGATTTATATAATATAAACTAATTTTATCCGGTTACTTAAATGATATTTTTTATACAATACTTCGTTAGATTTTAGAATTTAGTCATTAGATATTAGACTCAAATTATTCAATTCCAATTAGTTACAATATTTTTTTAATGAAACAATTTTTTCAAATCTAATTTGCATTAAATCAATATCTTACAAAAAAAAATAACGGACTATTGATACAGAATCACTACATTTTACAAAATAATCTAAATACTAACGACTCATTACTCATTACTCATTACTCATTACTTAATACCCAAATATCAATATTATTTACATTTTGCCTAATATATTGTTCAAAAACACTTTTTTAATTGATATTTATTATTTAATTTAGTGCCTTGATTTTATTTAATCGTTTTTTGCATGAATTTGAGATTTAACATAGGAACTATTATCATGCTTTTCGCAGTTTTGTTTGCTGAATTTAGCCTAAAAGCTCAGCAAGAAACAATAACGCGCGAAAAAACGGTTGCACTTTGGATTTACAATGTAGCTTACGGTGTGGAATGGGAAGATGATAAAGATATGTCAACTCCTTTTATTATTGGTGTTTATGGCTCTAAAAAAGTTGCCGATGAATTAGAGTTACTTGCAACAAATCGTCCGATTAAAAATAAACCCGTAAAGATTGTTCAATTTAAAAGGTACAAAGATTTTGAAGGCTCGCACATACTCTATGTGGACAGAAGTCAAAACGGCTATCTTGATATCATTTTCGGAACCATAAAAGGCACAAGAACATTGATGATTTCTGACCGAGCAAAAAATATGATACACACCGTTATCAATTTTTTAGACGAAGAAAGCGGAAAACGTTTTGAAATTAACGATAAAAACGCCGAGGGGCAGAAGTATGCGATTTCAAAAACTTTACTAAAATTAGGCGGCTCAAAAGATATACTTCTGGAAATGTATTCCGAAACCGAAAGAGAACTTCAGAAAGAACGTGAGGCTCTGGAAGAACAACGCAAACAAATTGCAGAGCAAAATGCTCTGTTAGACGAACAACAAAAAAAAATAGATAAACAACGCGAAGAAATCAAAGAAAAAGAGAGACTTATCATTATTAAAGAAGAAGAGGTTTTAAAACAAAACAAACGTCTGGATTCCATGACTGTTGAAATACAACGACAAAAAAGTAAACTGAGTGCCAACCTGCTTGTATTGAACGAGCAAGAAAAACGTATTGAAACTCAACAAGTTGCTTATGACTCTCAAAAAAATGAAATACTCTCGGCAGACAAGGAATTGCGCGACAAGCAAGACCAATTAAAGGAAATTGACAAAAAACTTGCCGAAAAAGATACAACAATTGAAAGTCAAAAGGACGAAAACAATATGCTTTACGGCATGCTTGCCGTTATCGGAATATTATTATTTTTTGTAATCAGGAACGTTTTTAAGCAACGAAAAGTTAATAAAAAATTAAATCAACAAAATATCGCCATCAACTCCCAAAACGAGGAGATTCAAAAACAGTCAAAGGCTTTGGAAGTTGCGAATACAGAACTCGAAAAATTGTCTATCGTTGCAAGTCAAACCGATAATGCGGTTATTATCATGGATGCTCAAGGTAATTTTGAGTGGGTAAATGCCGGATTTACAAGGCTTTACGGCTTCACTTTGCAACTTTTTACGCACGAAGTTGAATCAAATATTATACGCGCGAGTAAAAATCCGGAAATCAGCGCTTTAATTGAAAAATGTATCCGAGACAAAGAAACTGTTGTTTACGAAGCACAGAATAAAATCAGAAACGGAAGCAATATTTGGGTGCAGACAACACTCACGCCAACACTTGACACTGAAGGCAATGTGTCAAGGCTCATTGCCATAGATGCAAATATTGATAAAGTAAAAAAAGCCGAGCGAGAAATTCGGGAGCAACACAAAATGATTATTGAGCAATCACGTGAATTGGAACGTCAAAACGCAGAACTCGAAAAATTATCGCTCGTTGCCAGCGAAACCGATAATGCTATATTGATGGCTGATGCCGAAGGCGATTTCCTTTGGGTAAACGATGCTTATACGCGTATGTTCGGATATACCTTCTCAGAACTTACCGAAACTATCAGCAAAAACATTGTCGGCGCTAAAACCCCGATAGATATCAAACATATTATCGCGCGTGCAAAACAAGAGTTGCATAGTGTTGATTATGAATTTCAAGCAGTTACAAAATTCGGCACCAAGCTTTGGATACATACCACGCTTACCCCGATTACAGACCGAGACGGTCAATTGAAATATCTGATTGCGATTGACACCGATATTACCGGTTTGAAAAAGGCAGAATTTGAGATACGTCAAAAAAGCGAAGAATTATTCTCTCAAAGCGAAGAATTACGACAACAAAATGAGCGCATAGAGTTTCAAAATCAACAAATTACATCAAGTATCAATTACGCGAGAAATATCCAAAGTGCGATATTACCCGGACAACGCGAACTGAACAAATTTTTTGAAACTTTCATTATTTTTAAACCCAAAGACATTGTTTCCGGAGATTTCTATTGGTTTGCACACCTACCCGCAAAAGGAACTTACACCGAAAAAATATTCATTGCAACAGTGGATTGTACCGGACACGGCGTACCCGGCGCATTTATGAGTATGATTTCCAACCAAATGCTCAAAGAAATCGTATTGGAACGAAATATCGTCAAGCCAAAAGAGATTTTGACCATGCTCGACAAAAAAGTTAAACACTCGTTACGCCAAGATGAAACCGAAAATAATGACGGTATGGATGTTGTGTTGTGCAGAATTGAACGCGAAAACGACACCTATCGCGTAAAATTTGCAGGAGCAAAACGACCGCTGTATTACTATAAAAACTCGGAAGAAGATGTTGCATTAATTCGAGGCGACAGAAGGTCTATCGGTGGTATGAAATTGAAAGCCAAAAAGATAGAGTTTGAAGATGTGGAACTCGTATTGAACAAAGGTGATAAAGTTTGGCTCAGCACAGACGGATATATTGACCAAAATAACGTTGCAAGACGCAGATTCGGAACACCTCAAGTATTAAGTATTCTCAATGAAATTAAAGAAATGCCCATGAATGAGCAAAAATTGATACTCGACCAAAAATTAGCTGAATATCAAGGGCGTGCCGAGCAAAGAGACGACATCACATTTATCGGTCTCAATTTTGACGGACGCTGGTAACAGCTCGTTTTTCAGACCTCCGTTATTCATCCTGAGTTTTGACGTTTCAACAATACTCAAGTAGTTGTATAACTTCCTGATTCATAAATTGGTAAGCCTTTTGATATTTTACTTTCAATAGTTCAATTCTACTCTTTACCATAGAAATTTTTGTAGCATCAAAGCTGACAATATGCCTACCGGCTCCGGCTAAGGCACGCAAATAGGTAATATTGTCGTAGGATTCCGGTTCAGACTCCGAAAGAAGTTCGATTGTTTGAATGAGTAAGTTCGGATTTTGCCTGAATTCTTCAGCAGATATTGAAGATACAATTATTAAACCAATCAGACGGCTATAATTCTGATTATCAGTTAGTAAAATCGTAGCCAATTCAGAAGCAAACGACATTCGGGACAGGAAAAAACGTGCACCGAATTGCGCTTGTTCCGTGTTTTTATATGAGTAGGAAACTGCAAGTGCAAGTTCGACACTGTATTTTTCAGGGGAATCTATCAAGTCGGCAAGCATAATACATTCCCGAATCGGTTGACGGCGCAGAATGTTTGCAAGCTCCGAGTCAGGAGCAAACACACCGGCTATGGTTTTCAAATCCGGAACTGAAACTCCGAAATTTTGCATTGTATTACCATAAGATTGCATTAATTCGTGCGCTTCTCCGTTCTCGTATTTACGAATTAGCAATAGTGCATTTTTAAGCCGTTCTTCAATGGTTTCGTTTGATTTTACCATGTTAAAAAAATATGCAAAAAATTAAAAAATACGTTGTTGTGAAAATTCATCAAAAATATTCAAATTTGATTGAAAATGTATTGTTTTATCATAAAAAAGTTCTGAAATTCAATTATTTTTGTCATAAATATTTGTAAACATGCAAGATATCACAAAAGCACTTGTTTTTGCCGCAGGTCTCGGAACACGCCTAAGCCCGCTCACCGACACACTTCCCAAAGCATTGATACCGCTTGGAAGTAAACCGATTCTTGAACATATTTTATTAAAAATCAAACACATAGGAATTTCAGATGTGGTCGTAAATGTTCATCATTTTGCCGATAACATCATCGAATTTCTGGATTCAAAACACAATTTCGGGCTTAATATCATGATTTCGGATGAACGCGATTGCTTGCTGGAAACCGGAGGAGGTTTGGTTCATGCGAGACCATTGTTGCATCCGGCAAGCGAAATTCTGATACACAATGCAGATGTATATTCAAATATTGATTTATCTAAACTAATTGAATATCAGAGAAATAATAATGTTTTGGCAACTCTCGCCGTTCAAAATCGAAAGAGTAAAAGAATGTTCAGCGTAAACAATTCCGGCTACGTAAGCGGATGGAAAAATTTTGACACAAACGAAGAAATCGGAGAGCAATCTTCTGTTTATAAGTCATTTACAGGAATCCATGTCGTAAGTTCAAAAATTTTTGACATGTTGCCGAGCAGTGGTGTTTTTTCAATTACTCCGGAATATCTGAAAATTTGTAAATCATTTGATATCAGCACTTTTGATGCAGATTATTCATTTTGGTTTGATATCGGAACTCCGGAAAAATTAGAAGAGGCACGCATATTTTATTCAAAAAACGAAGCAATGTAAAATGCGGCAACACTTACAGCAGTAGCAACATTGATAGAAGTATTTACTCCGTTCATTTTGAGATGGATAGACACATCAGAATTTAAAATAAGTTCTTTGGAAACTCCGTTTTTTTCGGAACCGAAAATTAATAACACCGGCTTGTTTCCGGGTTTGTAGTTGTGATAGTCAATGCTATGCGAGGTTTTTTCAATCGTAACCAATTGATATTCAGATTTAAGCGAAGATATTTCGTAAATTTCAATTTTACGGTATGGTACATATTTTTCCGCAGAACGGGAAAACTTACTTATTTTACTGATTTTCAATGATTTATCATATTCTAAAATCAATAATTCCCGAATCGGAATGGCATCAGCTATCCGAAAAATCATTCCTAAATTTACAATATTTGACAAACCATCCGCAAGAAATGAAATTGGCTTGCGACTTGCGTTTAATTTGCTTAAAACAAGTTGTATATCAGGGCGTTCGTCTTTGAAATCGGATTGTTTCACGTTTATAGATTTGGGACAATCGCAAATAATATTTTAAAATTTTCAGCTTCCGGATTTGAAGTATGGGTAACACGCCAAACTGCTTCTATCTGTATGAAATTCAATATGTTCTCTATACCTACACCAACTTCAAGATAGGGCGAACGTGCCGAATTGAAATCAGAAGGAAACTGAAATTCCGTTTTGTTTGTATCCGAAAGCATGCCGAACAATCCGCGAGCAGTAACAAATTCACGCGCTTTTGTTTTACGAAGTAATGGTATTTTATTGAATATCAATCCATTAAAGTGATGGTCAATAAATACGTTTAGATATTTATCGCTTGCAAATTCGTAAATATTCATGTTGTTAAAAGTATAAAGTTCCGAGAAAATTGTCTCATTTCCGGGATGCAAATAAAGCAAAGGAAAGGGTACCGTCCCGAAAATTTTACCGCCTCCGATACTGTAATTAAACCAACCGATAGGACCAAGATAAAAATTATGCTCAAAATTCAGGCTGATTTTTGTATAATCGTAGCTATTCTGCAAAATACTCGGAAGACTTTGAGCAATTGAAAAATCTATCATCGGATATTTTGTTCCAAGAGAATATCGGGTAAAAACACCATCAGTATATTCCTCATTTATAGCAAGATGCCCATTGAGAACAACCTCGCAGTTCGTTAAATTTCGGATGTTGATACCACTCCTATCCTTGAAGGGGTAATAGGATGTTGGTGAGACTTGACGGTGAGAAAAGAAAAATTCTGTCGTAAAACCTTGAAAGAATTGATGTTCCAACCCAAATTCATAGCTACGTGTCAAAAACAGATTGTCGTTTGCTGAGGTTGTGAACAAATCTGCCAGAAAATTTGCGTCCGAAAAAGTATATGGCATCACCCCGAGCTGAGTCATGTCGTACCGATGATAGGCTTTGAAAATTGTCCAAGGTAAGGTTTGAAATTTGTATTTAATACCTGCTCCGTATTTTATTGATTCATCGGTAGTTCCGTAAGCGATATGTCCGGAGAGTTCAATAATTTTACTGAATTCGTTGCTCGTTCTCATTCCGAAACGTATCCGATTTCCTTCAATTTCGTTTTTGGAATAGGATTGAAACACAGGACCGTATTCAAATTTACCCATTGGAATATAACCTGTTACAGCAAAATACATCCATTTTTTCATAAATTGAAATTCCGGAAGAGTTTGGACAGAATCTGCAACCGTATAAATAAATTGTTCTTTGGTATCCAGAGGGATATGTCGGGTCGAAGTCCAAAATGCGGGGTCTGTTTCGGATGCTCCTTTTTCCGTAACAACTTCTCTCGGAACGGTTGTGGAAAAAAACTTTTCAGGAAAAGTCGGGCTTAAATCAATTTGGCTTCGATAAAATTGTTTTTCAGCCGAGAACCCCGTAATTTTATCACTTACAACAAATTCAACATAAAAAAATTCATTATTCAGAAAGAAAATACTATCCGACACCTGCACAAATTCTTGTCGTATCTTCATATCTTTCAGATAGTTAATATTTGCACCGGGCGACATTTCCGCTTCAATATATTTGAGCGCATACACCGAATCCGCTATCCACATATAGCCCGAAAATGTAAAATCAGCCTTCCTGCGTGGTTTGAATTTCATACGGTAACACCATTTTCCGTCTATAAATGCGCTGTCCGTGAGGTAATATTCATAAGAGAGCAAACCTGTTGCAGAAATTGGGCTTGTAAATTCTTTTTCAAACAGTTGCATGAAATTCTCGTAGAAATTATTGTCGGTGTACATCTGCCCTGTATATTTTCCGAGTCCGTCATCTTTAAATCCGGCAAATTTTACGGCTTTCACAATTTCTTTGGAGCGCTCAGGCGAATGTCTGTAATTAAATTCAGAAAAAGATTCGGTGAGCATTATCGGCAGAATAGTTTTTCCTGAAATATCAGAGGTGTCAATCACATCATACAACATGCTGAAAGCAGGCGTAAAATTTTCTCTTTTTATTGAATCGGCTAAATTTGTAATGCTTAATTTTGCCTTCGTATATTGGTTAAATCTGTATGAATCAAACAGATATGGATTGTTCGCTTTTTTTGCTTTGATAATTTTCTTAAGCAGGATATGTGCCGGATTTTCTCCGGCGTGAACAACAATCTCATCAATTGACGTTTCAACCGAACTTAGTTTAAATTCGATATATTCAGGAGGTAAGCCGTTGATTATAAGAGTATCCGCAAGATAACCGATACAAGAAAAAACTAAGTATTCTGATATTTTGAAACATTCAAATTTGAAATTTCCGTCAAAATCCGTTATGGTTCCGCTTCCTGTTTTCGGACAGGCTACACCGGCGTACGGGACACCTTGTCCGGTTTCGGCATCTAAAATTTTGCCGCTTACAACACGTTGAGACACAAGGCTTAGGAACGTAATTATCAAAAAAAATACTACTACTGTGATTTTTTTCACCATAATTATAAACCTAAATTTTCTAAACAGCAAAGTAAAGCTATTTATCTCGAATATGGGATAGCTTTTTCGGATATTTTCTGCTTTTTAACATTTTTTGAAAAAATTAGTCTGTCGGTAAATCCCAATCCAAAATTTTGGATAATCTCTCAAGCATTTCGCCGGCTTGTCCCTTCAAATGTACTGTCGTAAAATTTTTTGTAAATGCTGATTCTTCGGGATTGATTTCAATAATTTTAGCACCGTTTCGCGCGGCATTTTTAGGTATTTCGGCTGCCGGATAGACCTCTCCGGTTGTTCCGATAACTAAAAAAACATCGGCACTTTTGCTTTCTTGGTCAGATTTTAATACAGCATCTTCAGGAATTCCCTCCCCGAAAAAAATGAAATCAGGTTTTAACAATCCGCCGCAAACCGAACATTTCGGAGGGATATTGTCTAAATTAACATCTTTAACCGAGTATTTTTTGGAACATTTTGTGCAGGTTAAAACTTGTGAATTGCCGTGAAATTCGATAACATTTTTGCTTCCTGCCAAAAAATGCAGATTGTCAATATTCTGAGTGATAATGCTTTTGAGCTTTCCGGACGCTTCCCAAACTGCGAGTATTTCATGTGCAATATTAGGTTCGGCTTTTGCAAAATAATCGTAAAAAACCATGCGAATATGCTTCCAAGATTCAACCGGATTTTGATGAAAAAAGTTGATATCCAGCACCTGCGGATTGTATTTTGTCCATATACCGCCCTGTCCGCGATACGAAGGGATGCCGCTTTCAACCGAAATTCCTGCACCTGTAAACGCTGTAACATGCTTAGCCTCAGCAAGTATCTGAGCTGCTTTCTTTAAATTGAGTTCCGTGATATCAAGCATGATTTCTTGTTATTTTTTTGATTTAAAAATCTCCACACCTTTTTTCAAATAATCGGCAAAAGCCGCCGGGTCGG
>DYOJ01000693.1 GCA_020720705.1 Acetofilamentum sp. | reverse complement strand
ATTATTAGCCCAACGTGGCGAAAAACACGTGAAAAAGTTTTTATAACTTGAAAATCGTTCTTTGAAATATTAAATTTGCAGAATTCTCAGACGCAGAAATCGGTTTTTGACTGGTGCTTTAAAAGCCCGTCCATTATTATGATTCGGCTGTTAAAGAGATTGATTTACAATCAATTTCGTTTGTTAAAACGATTGGCGAGCCTTACAGAAGGTATCCCGAATATAATACTCAAAAGACAGAAAGACAGCCTGTTTGAGATTTTTTTCAATCAAAAATAAATATCATGGAACAAAAAAAGAAAATTGAAAAAATGCCGATTATAAATTCGGGAGCTGCCGGAATTGACGTTGGCGGCTCATCTCATTTTGTGGCAATCGGTCAGGGCAAAGACGAATTTCGGGAATTCGGGGTTTACACCGAAAATCTTCATGAATGCGCCAAATGGCTCGTATCCATGCAAATAAAAACGGTTGCAATGGAAAGTACAGGCTCATATTGGCAACAATTATTTTCGATTTTGCAAGACTACGGACTTGAAGTCATTTTGGTAAACGGACGATTCGCCAAAAATGTAAAAGGCAAGAAAACCGACGTAAAAGACTGTCAGTGGATTCAAAAACTCCACAGTTTAGGACTTTTGCAAGGAAGTTTTTTGCCCGACAACGATGTGGAAACCTTGCGAATTTACAGCCGACATCGCAAAAACCTGATAGAAAACGCCGCCGATTACATTAAACGAATGCAAAAGGCTCTGCGACTGATGAATATCCGATTGGACAACGTAATCAACGACATCACCGGAAAATCCGGACAAGCCATTGTTCGGGAAATTTTAGCCGGCGAACGAAATCCGCAAACCCTCGCAGAACTTGCCGATTGGCGTGTAAAAAAGTCGAAAGAAGAAATTGCCAAAGCCTTAACCGGGAATTGGCGTGAGGAATATGTTTTCGAGCTGCAACAATCGTATGAAATATATCAAAATTTTCATCAAAAAATAGCCGAAACCGATAAAAAAATAGAACAATTGCTCGAAAAACAAACCGAATATATGGATTTTGAAACCGAAAAAATCCAAATCGAAAAAAAAAATTGAATAAAAACGACCCGAAAATAGGATTGGAGAAATTTGCATTGAAAATGACCGGCGGCATCGACCTGATGCAAATCCCGGCTTTCGGTCGCAATACGTTGCTTGTACTGATGTCCGAAGTCGGATTTGATTTATCGAAATTTCCGACATCAAAAAATTTCACGGCATGGCTTTCGCTTTCGCCCAACAATAAAATATCGGGAGGAAAAATATTGAGCAGTCGAACGCCAAAACGAAAAAACAGACTTACCGAAGCCCTGCAACACGCAGCAAACGTAATCGGAAATATGAAAGACAATCCGTTGACCGACTTTTTTCACCGTATTGCCTACAAAAAAGGACGAATGCACGCAATTACGGCAACAGCCCGCAAACTTGCCGTAATAATTTGGAATATGCTAACGAAAAAACAACAATTTTCATACATCACAAACACCGAATACAAAGAACAAATCAGGCAAACAAAAATACGAAAAGCTCAAAAACTAATAAAAACAGCAGGAATTTCTCTTGATGAATTAAATTTTGCAAATACTTAATATTGAGAAAATTACAAATCAGTTATATATAA
>DYOJ01000692.1 GCA_020720705.1 Acetofilamentum sp. | reverse complement strand
ACCTGCATTCGTCCGTAGGACAATGTAGCGTCATTTGAAGCTTGACATGACACTATTGGTCAATTAAGACTTTTCGGAGTGGACTCAATCAAACTTTCTTTGAGAATATGTAGTGAATAAAAAAATATTCAAACATCTTATATTCAGACACTTGAATACGACGAAGCACTCAACTGTAAACCTAAAGCGGAATATCAAAAGACTACACGTTCTCTTACTGCTGCTAAATAGTTCTATTGATGATAAAAAAAGTAATATATGAAACCCTCGGAACAAAAAAGTATATGGTTTGGGCATTACAGAATTTGTGAACAACAATTGCAAAAAGCAAAGCAAATTAAAGGGCTTGTCAGTGTTTTTAATACCAATATTGATGCCGTTGTTAAAATAAGCGGAGCGGAAATTAAGCGTTTAATTTCAGAAATCGGTGCTGATGAAGCAGAAATGATGTCGGAAAATGAGCCTTCCGTGAAAAAACCTGCAGACTTGATTCGAGGACTTATTAAATGTTTCGGAAGGGGAATAGCCGAAGAATGGATAATTGAAAATGAGAAAACTTTTTTAGAACTGTTACAATTACTCGGAAACGGCAGGTTGCAGATGGGCGGTCAATGCGGAATTGTTGCAAATGTTGCGGCAGTATGCGGTGTCAATCCCGTGTATGTGCATGCAGCATCTTTACCTAAAGACCAAGCAGGCTTGTTTTTAAACTTGTCAAATCTGAAAAGTTTTTCAGACGAGCACACCGCTGTTCCTGTTCGCCAAATTGAGCGTCCGACTGATATTCCGTTGATACATTATATTTTAGAGTTTGATAAAGATGACAGAATAACTGTAAACGGTAAAAAAGTTACTTGTCCGAAAGCAAACCGATTTATTGCCACTTATGACCCCTTAAATTTGCGTTTGGAAATAGACCCTGTGTTTGATAAAGCCATGTCGTCCGGAAAATTTGATTTTGAATATCTCATACTCTCGGGTTATCAGTTGTTGCAAGAAACTTTGCCGGACGGTTCTTCGGGAATCAAACGCATTGAGGAATCGGTTGAACGCATAAAAGAATGGCGAAAAAATGCAAAAGACCATATTTTACATTTTGAAGTTGCTTCGACACAAGATAAAGCAATACGTAAAAAATTGGTTGATGTGTTCGGAAATTTTGCAGACAGTATAGGTGTCAATGAGCGAGAACTTATTGATATTATGGAAGTTATAGGCAAAGATGATATCGCCGACAGTTGCAACACAGGCACTCACTCCGTCAATTTATTCACGGCATTGGTTGAAGCATTTAAGTATATGAATGTTTCACGTATCCAATTGCACATGTTTGGTCTGTATATCACAATTCAGCGTAAAGGTTTCAAAATAAAGCCATTACAAAATCGGTACGGCATGCAAACGGCGGCTCTTGTTGCTGCGGCAAAAGCCGGAACGGGGAATCTGGACTCGTCAAGCGTGTTGATGTTTGCTAAAGACAAAAATGTTTCAGATGTCGGTTTGCAAGAATTAAACGATTTAGCGAGTTATATAGATGCGGTGTACGAGAAAAATGATTTAAGTGAAACAGGAATCTTCTATCATGCTGATTTTGATTTAATTGCAGTGCCGACAATCATCATTGAAAAACCAATAACGCTGGTCGGAATGGGCGATACGATTTCATC
>DYOJ01000691.1 GCA_020720705.1 Acetofilamentum sp. | reverse complement strand
CTAAATTCTAAAATCTAACGAAGTATTGTTACAATAATTGGAGATGATGATTTTAAAAAACGAAAAACCGTAAACGATAAAAAGTGTATCAACGAAAAAGCCTGCCTTAGGGATTAACCTTCGGCAAGCTCCAACACTTTAAAAATAAACAATAAAAATAACAATGAAAAAATTATATTGAATCAACTGAACAAAATTCTTTCAAAAATATGGACATTATTCTATTCCGAAGGCATAATACCCTGTTGTTCCGTCGGGGTAAACACCTTCAATGTAGATACCTCCTTTACTTTTATTAAGAACATTTTGCACATCGTCGGCAGAATTAACGCGAACCCTGTTTACGGAGGTTATGATAAAACCTTCCTGAACTCCGGCTCGTAATAATTTTCCGGCTCCGATTTCAGAAACCTGAACTCCGTTACTGATGCCGAATTTTTGTTTACTCGCCTCGTCAAGTTCCGAAAAAGATGCTCCCAACACATCTATAACGGATTTATTTACGTAACTTATTGTGCCGAGACTATTTTTTAATGTAACACTAAGGTCTTTGAGCTTACCGTTTCGACTAACCTTAACTTTAATTTTGTCGCCCGGTCTGAAACGGTTTACTTGTTCCAGAAGTTGCGGCACTTTGTTCACAACTATTTCATTGATTGATAATATGATGTCCTTTGCTTCGATGCCTGCCTCCTCTGCTGCACTACCTTCCGAAACACTGTTTACATAGACTCCTTCCGGTTTTTCAATGTCTAATTCTTGAGCGAGTTTACTATCAATTTCTCGCAAGGCTACGCCTAATAATGCACGTTGCACAGTGCCGTATTCGCTTAAATCGGCGACAACTTTTCGCACAATGCTTACCGGAACAGCAAACGAGTATCCGGCATAAGAACCTGTTTGTGAGGCAATAGCAGTATTTATCCCGACAAGTTCACCTTGGATATTTACCAAAGCTCCGCCACTGTTGCCCGGATTCACGGCTGCATCAGTTTGGATAAACGATTCAATGGCATAATTCTCCTGCAACAAGTTCAGATTTCGACCTTTAGCACTTACAATACCGGCAGTAACCGTAGAAGTCAGGTTAAACGGATTTCCGACAGCCAGCACCCACTCTCCGACTTTTAAATTATCGGAGTTTCCGTAACTTACAGTCGGTAAGTCGTCTCCGTCAATTTTCAACAGTGCGATATCAGTCGAAGGGTCTCGCCCGATTAGGGCTGCAGTAAAACTTCTGCCGTCATTAAGCACGACTTCAATCTGCGAAGCTTTGTCAATGACATGATTATTCGTAACGATGTATCCGTCAGCCGAAATAATAACTCCGGAACCGGAGGCTTCTGCCGGCATCATTCTGTTTCCGTACGGATTTCCGAAGAAAAAATCATACATGGTCGGCTGGTTGTTGTATCCGCCCATTTTGGTTTTTACGTGAACAACCGCATGCACAGTTTTTTCGGCTGCAATTGTAAAATCTAAATCGGAACTTGCCACCGTTGAATTTGCAAAACGCACGGGAGTTTGCCACGCCTGATTTGTCTCTGCGTTATGATTTGTTTTTATCAACTCAGACAGCCCAAGTGCAACTGTGCCGCCCGCAATAGCAATAAATGCTGTAACGATTCCTTTTTTGATTGTCATAATTTTGCTTTTTTAAGATATTTA
>DYOJ01000690.1 GCA_020720705.1 Acetofilamentum sp. | reverse complement strand
CTATCTGCATTTTACTATTGAGTATTGAGTATTTTGTATTGAGTATTGTGTATTGAGTATTGCGTATTGCGTATTGCGTATTGCGTATTGAGTATTGAGTATTGAGTATTGAGTATTGAGTATTGTGTATTGAGTATTGTGTATTGAGTATTGTGTATTGATAACTGTTTACTGATTACTGATTACTGTTTACTGATTACTGATTTTCGTATTCATAAAGCAAAGTTACACTATATATCTTTAAAATATCTCTGTAAAAAACAATTTCATTTCATAAATATCTGAATTTAGAATATTATTACAATTCCGGAAACGTTTGCGGAAAAATATTATGCCAATATTTGAACTTCACTTAGATTTTTTGCAAAACTATGTAAAAATTCTTACTCACTACCGGTTTCGGAATGAAATTAACCTAAGCTTAAGATAAGACTACAAAAAAGCCAAAAACGTTGCATCAAAAATTCATAATATCAAACTTTAGTTCGAAATTAGTTTTCCATAAAATGAATATCGGGTTATGCTTTGACAATGTTTGGAACATTGATTCATGAGATGTTTTCACCTCGAAACGTAAATCTGTCAGATGAAAATACCGGACAAGTGCAAAGTGCATATACAAAAAAGCCCGAAATAATGTATTTCGGGCTTTTTTTGTATGAATAAAAATTCCTTATTTTTTCGGAACATAGACGTTTGCGCCTTCACCTTCTGCTTGCAAAACGAGTTTTTCGGCAGTTAATTCAACGATTTTGTATGTAACGGGAGCCTTTTCTTTACCTTCTACACTGTCCCATTCTTTCATTATCACAGCAGATTCGTCAGCATTAAATTCCCACCAGCCTGTAGTTGATGTTGAAAGAAATCCTTCGCCGAATTTACGTTCGTAGGATAATTTACCGGCATTTTTAGTATCCACACCAAATTGCAATGTGCCTGTAAAGAAATCGGCAATTGCTTTCACGTCATCTTTCAGTTCGATGTCTGCTGTTACACCTGTAGTGTCTTTTACAGCATCAGTAACGCCGGAAATGCTTGCATTTGTGTCGTATTTCCACACGATAGAGCTGAGTAATTTACCTTTTTCGGTCAATTTTGCATCTTCGCCTCCGCCTCCGCAAGAAGCGATTAAAAACATTGCCGCAACAGCAGCGATTGAAAAGAGATGTTTCATAACATTTAATTTAAAATGAATACGATGCAAAATTACATTATTTTTAGATTTGCAAGCAAATTTTATATAAAATTTTAAAATTTTACGCTAAATTTTTAAAAATATCCTCAAATGAAGCCTAAATGTGTGTTTTTAGATAAATTGACCTTGGGTGAATCCATAAACTTAAGTCCAATAACGGATATAATTGAACTGAAATGCTACGATACTACCCCACCCGACTTACGCGCCGAGCGTATTGAGGGTTTTGATATTGTCATCACAAACAAAGTTGTGTTCGATAATCGGCTTGGTTTGAAGTTTGAGTTGAATACCAGAGTTAAACTTTACAAATATAAAAGCAATAGACCCAGATGGAAATGGCTGTGCCGGATGTGGACATGACGGATGGGTACCGACTGACGGAACTATTGGTGCAAGTTCAGACAACAAAGATATTCATAGTGTCATGTCAATTTTGAAATGACGCTACATTGTCCTACGGACGAATGCAG
>DYOJ01000077.1 GCA_020720705.1 Acetofilamentum sp. | reverse complement strand
ATTTCGCTATATCGTAAAGAATTTCAACAAGTTATGAGTTTTCTTACAAGCACAAGATAGCATAATTTTTAAAGCAAAATCAAATTTTAGACAAAATATGGCACTAATTAAATCAGTTTCAGGCATTCGCGGAACTATCGGCGGACATCAAGGCGATAACCTTACGCCGACGGAAATGTTGAAATACACAGCAGCTTTTGCACACGGCATCAGGCTTGAAAATCCCTCCGGAATTTGTAAAATTGTAGTCGCTCGTGACGCAAGAATTTCCGGCGAACTTGTGCGAAACTTTGTTATATCAACATTACAATCGCTTGGTATAGACTGTATTGACATTGGCCTTGCAACCACACCGACTGCCGAAATTGCCGTTACGGAGTCGGGCGCAGACGGCGGAATTATTATCACGGCAAGTCATAACCCGCGACATTGGAACGCATTGAAATTGTTAAATAAGCACGGCGAATTTATTTCAGCGGAACAAGGTCAAGCCTTGCTCGATTTGGCAGAAAATCGGTTCTCGGAAATAATTTTTTCTGACGTTGATTCACTCGGAAAGGTTACGAAAAGTGATTTTCTGAAACGACATATCGAACTAATTTTAAAGCTGAAACAAGTTGATATTGAGGCAATTAAAAATGCAAATTTTACCGTAGCTTTTGATGCCGTAAACTCTGTGGGCGGTATTGCAATTCCGGCATTGCTGGCAGCGTTAGGCGTAAACAAGATATCGCCGCTGAACGACGACCCTACGGGCGAATTTGCCCACAACCCCGAGCCGTTGCCCGAACATTTGACCGAGATTTCGGAGCTTATTAACAGAAAAAATGCCGATGTCGGGTTTGTCGTTGACCCCGACGTGGACAGGCTGGCTATCCTAAACGAAGACGGTTCGATGTTTGGCGAAGAATATACCATTGTTGCAATAGCCGATTATTTACTTAAACTAAACGGAGGCGGCAACACAGTTTCAAACTTGTCGTCATCACGTGCATTGCGGGACGTAACATACAAATACGGAGGCAATTACTCAGCTTCTGCCGTGGGAGAAGTGCATGTGGTTGCTGAAATGAAACGTTCGGGAGCAATATTCGGAGGCGAAGGAAACGGAGGCGTGATTTTTCCGGAATTGCACTACGGAAGAGATGCTTTGGTGGGTATCGCCTTGTTTCTCACATATTTAGCAAAATCAAAATTGAAATGTTCGACCTTACGAGCAGAATATCCGGCGTATTATATTTCAAAAAACAAAATTGAACTTAGCCCCGATACCGATGTTGATGCCGTATTAACCTCCATAAAACAAAATTTGGAACTCATGCTGGATGCGAAAGTAACGACGATTGACGGCGTGAAATCAGATTTTGAGCATGCATGGGTACATTTGCGTAAATCCAACACCGAACCTATCATTCGCATATACTCCGAGAGCAAAAGTGAGCATGGTGCACAGGAATTAGCCGGAAAAATATTAGCCCTCGTTAAAAAAATGTAGAATTTTTTAATATAAGAAGGCTTGAAAATAGATTTTTTGAATGAATGTAAAAAAAATCAAAAAAAATCAAAAAAAAATTTGGTGAATAAAATAACCTTCGTATATTTGCATCGCAATAACGCACTTAGTTATTGTAATGTGTTTTTTTCATAGTAAGTTTTAGGTTAGTTGTTTTTTAGTTTTAGGCGGTCAGCAATGACCGCCTTTTTCTTTTTGTCGAAAATGAATACATATTTTGTAAAACATATAGAATCAGATAGTTATACAGATGAGATTTCTAATATTTGCGGGAATACACCTCATTTTATTCCACAAACATCCTTTCGGATTCAGTATTCAAAGACTGCATTATTCTTGAAATTTGAGGTGAAAGACAAATATGTGAGATGTATTGAGCCAAAAACAAACGGAAAAGTATGGGAGGATTCTTGTGTTGAATTCTTTTTTGCACCGGATTTGGATGTTCCGGAACAGTATTTTAATTTGGAAATAAATTGTTGCGGAACACGATTGATGCAATATCACCGAAAAGCTCGGACGGATTTTACAACAATTGAACAAACTGATTTGAAAAATATTCGTATCCTAAGTTCTGTTAAAGATTTGGTTCTAAATGAAATAACCGAAGAACTTACTTGGACGATTGAATGTGAACTGCCCTATTTTATTATGCGCAAGTATTCAAAATTTGAGATTCCGGACAAAGGAACTATCCTGAAAGCAAACTTATACAAAACTGCTGCTGCAACATCCAATCCGCATTATTTGGCATGGAACAAAATTCCGTTAAACCATGCTGATTTTCATCGCCCGGAGTATTTCGGGACTCTCATTTTTGAATAAAACAATTGATTTTCATCGCTTTGCGAGTATCACGGACTTTAAGTCCGTGTTACAGGTATGTTTCATTTAGTTTCAATAGAATTTCGACAGAATTTCGAAAAACATTCAAATTGAAATATACCTGTAACATCCATAATTTCAATGTGTTATGAGTTTTATTACAAGGACTTAATATTTAAAAATCTGTAATTTATCACATTTTCAAATTTACACATTATCAGTATAAAAAACGTTCTAACTCAGCTCAATGGATTCTTTTAGGCTAACAATATCTGTACGAATATCTTGCAACATCTTAACAAGTTCAAAATTATCAACGGTATCGTCTTTGTTTTCGCGTAATTTTTGTTGCGCCCCTTTTAAAGTCATGCCGCGTTCTTTTACCAAATGATAAATCAATCGGATATTTTCAATATCTTTTGGGGTAAATAAACGATTTCCTTTTTTGTTTTTTTTGGGTCTGAGAATTGAAAATTCTTTTTCCCAATATCTTATCAAAGAGGCATTTACATCGAACATTTCGGCTACTTCGCCGATGGTATAAAACAGTTTGCTTAACTCCTGCGTGCTTTCGGTTTCCATAATTTTTTTGGCTGAAACGATTTACCGACAAAGTTATTTGTTTTTCTTAAAATATAACAAACAGAGTATAAATATTTTCATTTTTTTCTCAAAAAATAATAGTAATATATGTCGTTAATTCTGCTTACATCAAACAGAATTGAAATATTTATTCGTCAAACTTGTATGCTGTCATCGGGAATAAATTGTGATGACAAACTTACATAAGTAGTTTATTATCAAATATATAAAACAATATAAACCATCAACTTTAAACTGTAAACAATATAAAATCCAGATTCACATTTCTTTATAGTCTAATATCTCACTTCAGACGTCATAAATCTAAGATAAGTTCCACAAAGCATGAGTTAAACAACGGACCGCCGCCATCCGGAAACTGCGGCACATCAGAAATAAGGTTGTTTATGGTTCCGCCCAAAAGTCCGTTTGCAAGTCGGTAGGTAAACAACACGCCTTGTGGTGTTTTGTCGGATATTTGTGCCGTGAGGTGCAATTCGCCCAATTGATTTTTCAAAATCACTGTGTCTGAGTTTTGAATTTTAAGCAAACCGGCATCTGTCTCATTGATAAATACTTCTGAATATCTTTTTCCGTTTGATTCTTCAAATTGTGAGTTTGTATATTTGGGTGAAGCTCCGCTGATAAGTTGAAAAAATCCTTCGGGAACTGAACTGCATTTCGGAACAGGAAGCGGTAAAAATCCATACGTGTTTGCATTTTCAGACAAAAACTCAATTTTGCCGGATTTTGTCGGGTAGGACGTTTGATTTTTCTTACGCAAATCAGTAAATATTTGTGAATCAATAAATTCATCCACATTATCTATTGCCGGTTTCAGATATTTTTTCAAAGCTTCTATCGGATTTTCAAACAAAAAATCATCGGACAATCCCATTTTTTTAGCGAGCAAGTGCATTAGTTCAATTTCGGATTTGCCTTGAGTAACAGGTTCGCAAACCGGTTTTGACAAACGAACCCGATGGTGTCCCCAAGGCAAAATCAGGTCTGTTTTTTCGAGATATGTCAGGGCTGGCAAAATTAAATCGGCATGTTTTGAGGTTTCGGTATGATGTGTATCGTGCACACATACAAACACATCCGGTCGGTTCATGCCTGAAATAAACGACGTGGAATTTGGTAACGTTACCGCCGGATTCATGGTTGAAACAAACAACAACCGAAACTTTCCGGCAAGTAAATCGGATGCCAGATGTACCTGCGAAGTCGTGTGCGCTTGACCGTAAATTGCTTCACCGCTGAGGTAAGCCTCATCAACAAGCGTACTTTGCCCGTTGCTGTAAAAATAGCCGCGATGTTGTCCTAAAATTGTCGGGATAAAACTAACGGCACGCACTTGGTCGAAACCGTTTGTATGTTTCTGAACACCTACCCCTATAAACGTTGCCGAAGGTTTGTTTTGTGCATATAAGTCAGATAACATATTGATTATCAATATATTTACACCACACATTTCGGCAAGTTTTTCTATTGAAAATTCAAAAACAGAGGCGGATAATGCATCAAAACCGCTTGTGTTTCGTGCAATGAAATCAATATCATGTTGTTGATGTTTGATTAAATTTTGCATCAACGCAAAAACCAAAGCAACATCGGTTTGCGGACGAATTTGAATAAATAAATCAGCACGTTTAGAAGTTTCGGTTTTTACGACATCTATCACAACAATTTTACCGCCGGAGTGTTTTCTCCATTCTACTGCTTTTTTCCACTGATGCGGAGCCGTTACTGCCGGATTCATACCCCAATAAATCAGCACTTTATATTCGGACAAACTATAGGCATCCAATCCGAAACTGTTTCCGTAATGCGCCTTTATTGCCAGATGTCCTGTTTTTGTACACACAGCTCTGTCTGTCAAAGTAGCTCCAATTTTTCGCCAAAAGCGTTCGGGATATACCAATGACAAAAGTCCCTGATTGCCGGCATAATTTACAAAAGCAATTTTTTTAACCTGCTCAATAACTGATAGTTCGCTTATTTTATTAGCTAAGATTTCTATAGCTTCATCCCAACTGATTGGACTAAATCCTGACAAAGTTCTGAGCATCGGAGTCTCAATCCTGCCGGTGTATAGGCGTTTAACGTCTGCAGCACTTCGCGCACAGCCTCCCGAAGCCACAAAACTATGCCCCGAATCGGCAACCGAACGAATTACCCTTCCGTCATCGTCAATTTCAAACGATAAAGGACAACTATCGTAACAATCACGTGCACAAATGGTTTGGTTTATTTTCATAAAAAATGTTTTTGTAAGAAAGAATAATATTTCAATTTTATGACAACTGAATGACAATCATGCAAAACTGAATTACCACAAAATTACAAATTATTATAACATTTTCATTTTTTCGGATATCAAAAAATAATGTATTTTTGAGCCAAAATTAAATATTACTCATGCATAAAGTCATCATATTTATCAGTCTGGTAAGCCTGATTTTCGTATCTTGTAACAAAGATGAAAAAGAAGAGCAAGAGCTTTTAAATGCCTATCTTTCGGAACATAATATTACGCAAGAACCGACAAAATCGGGTTTGTATTATATTGAAACACAATCCGGTACGGGTAATCAAGCAAAATCCGGCGACATTGTAACGGTGCATTATACCGGAAAATTAATTGACGGCAGTCAATTTGACAGTTCCGTTGGTAAGGACCCTTTTTCATTTCAACTCGGAAAAGGTGAAGTGATAGCGGGCTGGGATGAGGGCATCGCGCTTATGAAAACCGGCGGAAAAGCAACTTTAATTATACCCAGTGAACTTGGATACGGTTCGCAGGGTGCCGGTACAATCCCGCGTTATTCCACTTTGATTTTTGATGTGGAGCTTGTAGATATTCAATAAATTTTTATGTACGCATAGTTTTTTTTTTTATTTTTGCGATATTAGTAAAAATAATGTTGCTATGCCGTCAAAAAATCACGAACGTATCAAAAATATGCTCAATTCGGCAGCCCGCCGAATGAAAGAGAAGAACCAATTACCGAGTTTCGCAGGTATGCGCCCGATACTCGAGCTTAGTACTTTGTTTGCATTATTGCCTTGGGGAGTGAGTTTTAAGCCTACAGTTTTGCGCAACAAACATTGCGTTCGCACGGTGAACGCGGAGGTGATTATGCCGAATTACCCCACAAATACAAGTCAAATAATTTTGTATTTGCACGGCGGCGGTTACACTTTAGGCTCATCGCATACACACCGTTCGTTAGTAGGAAAAATTGCAAAACTGACGAACCGAATTGCTATTTTACCCGAGTATCGAAAAGCACCGGAGAATCCGTTTCCCGCTGCTTTGGAGGATGCTGTTTTTAGTGTTAAAGCACTCCTCGAACGCGGAAAAAAGCCGGAAGATATTGTTGTCATCGGCGATTCTGCCGGGGGCGGTTTGGCATTAGCTACTCAGCTTAAATTAAAAGAACTCGGCTTGCCGCAAACGGGCGCATGTGTCTGTATATCACCATGGGTGGACTTGGCTGCTACGGGCGACAGCATCGAACTTAACAAAGCCGAAGACCCCTTGGTTGACAAAAATAAAATGCACCTTTGGGCAAAATATTATTCCGGTTCTTATGAGGTAACTCACCCGTTAATTTCTCCGTTATATGCTGATTTACATGGTTTAAATCCGATATTAATTCAAGTCAGTTCCGGTGAAATGCTCTACGACGACTCCGTACGATTGGCACAAAAAGCCAAAGAATCCGGTGTGGATGTTACGATTCAAATTTGGGAAGGTTTGATGCATTGGTGGCACATTTTTCAACGCCGAATTCCGGAGGCTGCCGACGCAACGGAGAAAATTGCCGACTACATTACAGCGGTTTTTGAGCGAAACACAAAAATAATTTAGGATACTGTTAATCAGACAGTTCCACTATTGTTATGCCTGCACCTCCCGTTTCCGGATGCTCATCCCGAAAACGAAGCACAGAGCGGTGTCGGCGCAAAAATTCACGTATAACTGTTTTTAGAATACCGTTGCCTGTTCCGTGCAAAATTCTAAGTTCACTTCTGCGGGCAACAATCGCATCATCCAAATAGCGCGATACGGTATTCACAGCCTCCTCCCCACGCTGTCCGCGCACATCAAGCACACCAAAAAAGCTGACCGGGTCGGGTTCGTTTGTCCGAAATATTTGAATTCCCGCTCCGGATTGCTTCCGTGCCTGAGTTCGCTCCGAGTCGCTGACATGTTCGAGCCTGTCGAGTTCAACTTCGGATTGCACATTTCCGAAAACAACCAATGCTTTTCCGCGTTTTATGCTTTGTACTTCGCCCGGTGTGTATTGCCCTTGCAGCCGCACCCAGTCGCCGACTTCTATTTCGCGTAATAATTTTGGCGTAATAATTTGTTTTTGTTCCGAAATATTCGGTTGTTTATCACGTTTTTTTTTGTTTTTGAGTTGTTCGATTTTTTTCAAAATTTTAGCCTCTTCGTCAGCCCGTTCGGTTTCTTTGTCGTGAATGTAAGCATTGAGTTCTGCTCGGATAGAACGTGTTTTTTCTTTGTCAGCCTGTTCTTTTTTTATTTCAAAAATTGCTTGTTCGATACGTTTATTCGCAGTGTCAAGTATCTCTTTTTCAGTTTGTTTAGATTTTTTTATCAGTTCTTTTTCACGTAAAAGCACCTCGTTAAGTTTTTCATCGTATTTGAGTTGAAGTTCGGTCAATTTGGCCGACAGTTCGCTTACTTTTTTGCTTTTGTTATTTAATTTTCGTTTTTCGCTCTGGGTTTGACGCAGTAATTTCTCAAAATCAACCTGATTTTTGTCTAATTTTGAAACAGCATCTTGCAAAATAGATTCCGGCAAACCAATTTTTCTGGCGATTTCAAATGCAAAGGAGCTACCGGGTATTCCGGTTTCGAGAATGTAGAGGGGTTGCATCAATTGAGCATTGTAAAGCATTGCAGCATTGATAATTCCGTTTGTTTCATCTGCAAACTGTTTGAGGTTTCCGTAGTGAGTTGTAATAATTCCTCTCACTTCCTTTTGGTTAAGTTCAGCCAACACGGCTTCGGCAATTGCCCCGCCGAACATCGGCTCGGTTCCTGTTCCGAACTCGTCAATAAGCACCAAAGTTTTCGGATTTGCATATTTAACAAAGTGCTTCATATTCAGCAAATGAGAGCTGTATGTGCTCAAATCGTTCTCAATGGATTGCTCATCGCCGATGTCTAAAAAAATATTATCGTAAATACCTGCAACCGAATTGGAATCTGCCGCCGGCAACAAACCACACTGAAACATGTATTGATTGACGGCTAAGGTTTTCAGTGCAACAGATTTCCCGCCGGCATTTGGTCCGGAAATAAGAATAATGCGATTTTCGGAGGTGATACGCACTTGCGCCGGCACAACATATCGGTTTTCGGAATCCGCATAAGCAAGCACTAAAAGCGGATGCCTGAGATTAAAAAAATCACTCTCGGCTTCGGCGGAAATGGTTGGTAACTGAGCATTTAACCGCTTAGCCAACAGAGCTTTTGCCCGAATAAAATCAATTTTAGCCAAAAATTGATAAGCTAAGCGCAAGTCCGGAATGTAAGGTTTTATGTCATCGGTGATTTTTGTGAGAATTTTCACAACCTCTCGGCGTTCGGCAAATTCAAGCTCGCGCACGGCATTTCCGGCTTCTATCACTTCGAGCGGTTCGATATATGCCGTACGTCCGCTGGCGGACTCGTCATACACAATGCCGCGAATTTTTCGTTTTGCCGATGCCGGCACAGGTATCAACAAACGCCCGTCTCGCAGGGTCGCTTCGACATCTTCCTCTATGATATTTTCAGATTTTGCATACGCCAAAAGTTTACGAATCGTTGTCGAAATGCTGTTTTTTTTGTTCGATAGTTCGTTGCGGATTTTTGCCAATTCAACGGAGGCATTGTCTTTGATATTTCCGTATTTATCTAAAATTTTATCTATTGCATCAGAAACAAATTTAAAATATTTGACCTCGGCGGCTTCCGATTTTAAGGTCGGATAACGATTTTCAACATCGTTTTCAAAAAATTGCAAAATTGATTTTATGGTATCGAAAGAACGTTTGAGGTCGAACAATTCATCGGAGCCGAAAAAAAATCCGATAGTTTCGGAACGTTCCAAACTTTCGCGTACGTCAAAATAATAACTTGCCGGAAAGTTTACATTTCCGTCCAAAACAGTTAAAAATTCGTAGGTTTGACGCGTAAGTTTTTCGAGCAAATTCTTATCGGATGTAAAAAACATAAGGTCGGCTTCGGTTTTCCCGAGCGAACTTATACAATTGTTTTTCAGATGGTTACGTATCGTATCGAAACCAATTTTAT
>DYOJ01000689.1 GCA_020720705.1 Acetofilamentum sp. | reverse complement strand
GTCATTTGTCAATAGTCATTTGTCAATAGTCATTTGTCAATAGTCATTTGTCAATCTAATTTACAATAAATCAATATCTTACAAAAATAAATAACGTTCTGTCGTGAGAAAAAATTAGAACAATTCAATAAGTTAAACACCTTACAATCTGGCATTTGAAAAAAATTAAACATTCAAGGATAAACCTTTGCCGATAACTCTTTCCGACTAATTTCATTGAGCAAAATATGAGCTATAAAATATTGATTAGCATTATTTTAATAATTTCGGGCTTCATTAATTACGCCTATCCTCAAGAAGTCATTTTTGAAAACTCGGTTTTTGATGAAAATATCAAAACTGTAGAAGTCTATAAAAAAGGATTCAGATATGCGTATCCCGTTATCAGATTAAATTCGGACGAACAAATCATTCTTGAATTTGACGAACTCGGCGAATCTGTGTCTGATTTATCATACACCATAATACATTGTAATTCAGACTTTTCACAATCCGACCTTAATCCGATAGAATACATTGGCGGATATGAAGAAAACCAAATGAACGACTATGAAACATCGTTTAACACTCGAATTTCATACAACCATTTCTATCTCGAATTTCCGAACGAACAGATTCGACCTTTGGTTTCCGGAAATTATATCTTACTGATTTACAAAAACTACGACCGCGAATCAGTTGTTTTGCAAAGGCGTTTTTATGTCTTAGACGAGCAATGCAGCATAGCCGGAGAGGTTCGGAGGTCAAGCATTGTACAAACAATGATGCAAAACCAAGAGCTTAACTTTAGTATTTCAGACAACAATTCGTATATTAGCAATCCGCATGATTTTCTGAATGTTACGGTAATGCAAAATAATCGTAACGACAGAAAAGTTACAAACCTGAAACCTGATTATATTCGCGGAAACACGTTTGATTTTCTAAACACCCAAACATTGAACTTTCCCGGAGGCAACGAATACCGCTATTACAATACAAAAACTTACAGATACACCACAGACCGCATCATACACGTTGAGTTTGAGACACCTTACTACGTGTTCACTCTTTATCCCGACCGCGAAGAAGCTTCCCTGCCCTATTCATACACTCAAGATATCAACGGAGATTTTTTAATTACAGCCGAAAATGTTAAAAATCCGCGAACCGAAGCCGAGTATGTTTTGGTTGATTTTCATTTCAAAAACCCACCGCTCAAGGACGCCGAGTCCATTTATGTTTTCGGCGCACTTTCGGATTGGAAAATATCGGAACAAACCAAACTCACCTACAATTATACCGACGAGTTATACGAATTGCGTCTGTTACAAAAGCAAGGCTTTTTCAATTACGAATACGTCATTGCAAATTCGTCCGGAGACTACCTCAGCGACCTGACCGAAGGCAATTTCACCGAAACCGAAAATAACTATGCCGTTTTTGTTTACTATCGAAACCCCTCTTCTTTTTTCGACGAACTTATCGGATTTACAGTGATAAATTCGCTCAAATAAAACATTACGAGAGTTCGATATAATGTAAACGGTAATTATTTTGCAATGAAGATGTTACAAATTTGCAAGCTGTAGGTTATTCGTTGATTTGTTTAATTGTTTATAAAAAGTCTGAAAACCGTACAATTAAGCTGAACTATAAACGGTTAAACGATTACACAAAGAACAAAAATGCCA
>DYOJ01000688.1 GCA_020720705.1 Acetofilamentum sp. | reverse complement strand
TTGTTGATATTTAGGAAGATATAATTTTACCATACTTTTTTGAGTGGATACGAAAATTTCTTAGATTGTAAGATTAATGGTAACTATCTGGAATTGAACAATTTGAGTCTAATATCTAACGTCTAAATTCTAAAATCTAACGAAGTATTGCAAATTAGCACACCCACAAATTTTCAAATTCTCACATTTCCAAATTGAAAAATTAACTTGTTATGACTAAAATCCTAATTGCCGACGACCACGACATCCTTTTTGAAGGCTTGATAAAACTTTCGGAAAACTATTTCGGAACCTGCGAAATACGCACCGCGAGAAGCTATGTCGAAGCCACACAAATCCTAAAAACCTTCGCCCCCGACTATCTCATAACCGACATAGCGATGGAAGAAAAAGACAGCGGACTACTTCTGTGTCAGGATGTTATACAGTGTTTCCAGCAAACGCGCATTGTATTGTTTACACAGTTCGATAATCCGTATAACATTTACCAAGCCTACGAAATGGGCGTTTACGTATTTTTGGACAAAGCAAACCTCCGCGCCGATTTTGCCAAGGCAATGCACGCCTCCCAACACGGCGAAAAATTCCACACCGAGCGTGTTAAGCAAATGATTTTAAACTATTTCCAAAAATACAACGGAGCCTTACCGAAGGACAAAATACCGCAACTCACAAAAATACAAACCGAATATTTGCACTTGTTTGTGCAAGGCAAAACAGATGAAGAAGTCGCTGAATTTTTGCATGTTACTACCGTAGCTTCCAAGCGTATGCGACAGAATTTATATGCACAATTCAGAATTGACGGCAAAAGTAAGCTAAAAATTGCAATACTCATTTCAAAAGCCCGAGAATTAGGACATATTTCGTAAACTTATCGTTTCTTTCACATTTTGTAAAAATGTATCCGTAAGGTAATTTTTAAGGCGTAAACTATCTCCTATCTTTGCAGTGTAGTTTAAACCAAAATTATTTCCTTTATGAAAAAAGTTTATCTCCTCGCGATTATTGCAGTGCTTGCAATGTCCAGTTGTGCTACGCTCACAACAGTGTCCAACAAACAACAAGCTCCGAGATTCACCACCGTGGATAAAGTGCTTGCATTGAAACCCGGAATGTCCTATTCCGAAGTTGTTACCACGCTCGGTTCCGCCCCCTACGACCTGCTCTCACTCACGTACGACGACAAACAAACCGTGTATGTGTGGTATTACAAAAAAATTGAACGCAAAGAAGACCCCAAAGTAATGCTCACCAAAGAAGGCGGCGCAACGGGCGACGAAGTAATTGACATACAACAAATGCTCTACGTAACGTTTGATGCCAACGGAAAACTCGTAAAAGCCACTACCGATGCCGGACTCGGCAAACAACCCGCCGCCTTAAACTTAGGAACTACCGAAACCACCGTAACCCAAGAGAAAAAACCGATTTGGAAAGTGTGGTAACATCTTTAACCTAACTAAACTCGACTACTCGCTGCAAAGGCGGGTAGTTTTTGTTGTATTTAGTGTCTGTAAGAAAACGTATAAATGCTTGAATTTATGTCAATTATACTCTTTTTTCCAATCGAAAGTATTGTCAAATAGTAGTCAAAAATAGTCATTAAGTAGTCATTAAGTAGTCATTAAGTAGTCATTAAGTAGTCATTAAGTAGTCATTCGTAATTTTTTA